>NZ_JBEOSP010000007.1:0-256748 GCF_040303105.1 Kitasatospora sp. NPDC096128
CGAGAGGGACGCGCTGCGGGAGGGGGCGGTGGAGGGGGTGGGTGCGGAGAGGGGCGTGACGGGTGATTTTCAGACCGCCAACGGCGAGCGCCCCCCACCCAACAGAGTCGGCGGTCCGAAAATCATCCAGCCCCCGGAGCGCCCACCCCCTCCACCGCCCCCGGACCCACCCACCCTCCCGAAAGCCCCCCACCCCACCCCAGCCCCGCGCAGCGGAACCCCCTCACCCCCACCGCCCCCGAACCCCACGCACAAAAAGACGCCCCCTCCCCGACCCGAAGGCCAGAAAGGGGACGCCCCAAAAACCCCAGCTACAACCTCAGTTGTCGCCGTCCTCGTCGATCAGGAAGCCCCGCATCGGCGCCGGAGCCTGCTGCATCGGCTGCGGCGGCTGCGGCCGGACGGCCGCCATCGGCTGGGTCATCCCGGCCGGCTGCATCTGCGGCGCACCGGTGTTCCCACCCTGCTGCCCACCGAAGCTCGGCGCCGGCGGGTTCCCGCCGAAGGAGCTCTGCCCCCCGAAGGACGGCGAGTTGCCCCCGAACGACGGCTGGTTCCCACCGAACGACGGCGCAGAGCCCATCGACCCGGCCCCGGCCGGAGCCATCGACGAAGCCGCCGGCGGCAGCGACGCGGTGGCAGGGATCCGCGGCGGCGCGAGCGAGTCGTCGGCCTGCGACTCCAGCTGACGCAGCTGGGTCTCCAGGTACGACTTCAGCCGCGTGCGGTACTCCCGCTCGAACGCCCGAAGGTCCTCGACCTTGCGCTCCAGCGTGGCCCGCGCGGACTCCAGCGACCCCATCGCGACGCGGTGCTTCTCCTGAGCGTCCCGCTCCAGGGCGTCGGCCTTGGCGCGGGCGTCGCGCTCCAGACCCTCGGCCCGGCTGCGCGCCTCGCCGACGATCTTGTTGGCCTCGGACCGGGCCTCGGAGATCGCCTGGTCGGCGGTCTGCTGGGCGAGCGCCAGCACGCGGGCCGCGCTGTCGCCGCCGGGACCCTGCTGCTGCTGCATCGGGCCGCCGAGCGGACCGCCCATCTGCTGCGGGCCGCCCATGGGGCCACCCATCGGCTGCATCTGCTGCTGCTGGCCCATGCCCTGGCCCATGCCCTGGCCCATCGGGTTGCCCATCTGCTGCGGGCCACCGGGACCGCCCATGGGCTGGAGCATCTGACCACCCATCGGCTGCACCAGCTGCTGCTGGCCGCCCATGGTCTGGCCCATCTGCTGCTGCTGCTGCGGACCGCCGGGCCCCATCGGGCCACCGGTGCCGGCCGGGAGCTGCGGCGCGCCGGACGGCAGGCCGAGGGGCTGGTTGCCCATCTGCTGCTGCGGACCACCAGGGCCCATCTGCTGCGGACCGCCCGGACCCATCTGCTGCGGGCCGCCGGGGCCCATCTGCTGGGGTCCACCCGGGCCCTGCTGGCCGGGGACCGGCGGGCCGGATATGGCGGCCGGGACGGGAGCGGCCGGACGCTGGGCGTCCTGCGGCGGCTCCTTCCGCATGTTGGCCTGGTTCTGCGCGGCGGCGCGAGTCGCGGCGGCCAGCTTGGCTCGCAGGTCCTCGTTCTCCCGGAGGAGGCGGGTCAGCTCCGCCTCGACCTCGTCGAGGAAGGCATCGACCTCGTCCTCGTCATAGCCTTCACGCAGGCGGACGGTCGTGAACTGCTTGTTCCGAACGTCCTCGGGGGTCAATGGCATCTCTTCACCTCAACGTGATCGTCGGCACACCGGCATCCTGTCGCATCGCTCACCTACGACTAGGGGTGCACAAGCGAGATCAGGACATACACAATGATCATCAGTACGAAGAAGGACAGGTCGAGCGCCACGCCCCCGAAACGCAACGGCGGGATGAACCGCCGAAGAAGCTTGAGCGGCGGATCCGTGACAGTGTACGTGGCCTCCAGGACCAGAACCATGGCCTTGCCGGGCCGCCACGAACGCGCGAACTGGAAGACCCAGTCCATGACCAGTCGTACGAGCAGGAACACCAGGAAGACGGTCAGGGCGTAGTAGAGCACCGCCCACACGATGTCCATCGCGTTTCCCTCTCCCCGGTCCCGGGCCCTCAGGGCCTGCCGCTCGTCACCTGTCGCCAACCACTGTTGATCAGATCCACACGTAAAGTCGTGGCCGGGTCAGCTCTGGTTGAAGAACCCACCCTCGGCGATCCGAGCCTTGTCCTCCGCCGTGACATCGACGTTAGCAGGCGACAGCAGGAACACCTTCTGTGTCACGCGCTCGATACTGCCGTGCAGACCGAAGACGAGTCCAGCGGCGAAGTCTACGAGCCGCTTGGCGTCCGTGTCGTCCATCTCGGTCAGATTCATGATCACAGGGGTCCCGCCGCGGAACTGTTCCCCGATGGTACGGGCCTCGTTGTAGGTCCGGGGGTGCAGTGTGGTGATGCGGTAGGGCTCTCGTTCGTTCACTACCTTGGGCATGATCACCGGGGCGCTCTTCTCCAGGTTGTGGCGGCGGTCGGGTGTGATGGACGACACGGGGGCCATCCTCGGGGTCTCCTGCCGGATCGGCACCGCGGCCGGCACCGGCTGCGGGGTGATCGAAGAGACCGGAGCGGGAGCGGGGGCGGCTGCCGGCCGGGGGATGTCCTCGGTCCGCTGCCCGGTTCGGATCGGCTCGGGGTCCGCGTCGTAGTCGTCGTCGGGGTCGTACCCCTGGCCGTCGTACGTCTCGTCCTCCACGAGGCCGAGGTAGACCGCCATCTTGCGCATTGCGCCGGCCATGCTCCTGTCTCCTCCGCTTCATGGCCACCTCGCTGACGCTCGGCGGCTGATTCGCGAAACGCGCACCTTCCGATGGTCGCTCGCTTCGCTCGCTCAATGCGGACCACCGGCTCCGACTCGACGACCGGGCCACGACCCCGCCTGCGAATTCCGCGGTCCGCCCACGACGGCCCGTCAAGGCGACGCGCCGTCAGAGTTCGTGGGAGTGGGGCCGCGGAGCTGCGATCCACGGTTGGCTAGCACTTCCGAAAGCTGCTAGCTTCTGTCCTATTTTGTCCTGCAGTCTGATCTACTACCCGGTGACGTTACCCGAGGGGTGACCTCACTCCGAGTACCGCCGTTCCGACGCGTACATGTGTCGCTCCGGCGGCAATCGCCTGCTCAAGGTCACCGCTCATGCCTGCGGAGACCATGGTGGCAGCCGGATGGGCCGCCCGTACGGCGGTTGCGATTTCCGCCAGCCGCTCGAAGGCGCGAGCCGGGTCCCCGGCCAGCGGACCGGCCAGCGGAGCGACGGTCATCACACCGTCCAGGCGCAGCCCGGGCGTGTCGGCGATCGCGTCGGTGAGTTCGGCGACGTCCTCGGGGGCGACCCCGGCCCGGTGCCCGCCCTCCCCGTGCTCCTTGTCCAGCGCCACCTGCACCAGGCAGCCCAGTTCCGAGCGCTCGGACTTGAGCACGGCCGCCGAGAGCGACTCGACGAGCCGCAGCCGGTCCACCGAGTGCACGTGGTTCGCGTACCGGACCACCGAGCGGACCTTGTTGGTCTGCAGCTGTCCGACGAAGTGCCAGTCAAGAGGAAGGTTTCTGCACTGTTCCGCCTTGGGTGCGGCGTCCTGGTCGCGGTTCTCCGCGACATCCGTCACACCCAGTCCGGCGAGCAGGGCGGTGTCCTCGGCCGGGTAGGTCTTGGTGACGACGATCAGGGTGACGTCCTCGCGCGGGCGCCCCGCAGCCGCACAGGCGTCCACGATCCGACGCTCCACCACGTCCAGGTTGGTCCCGAGCTCCTCGTACCGGGCCCGCCGGCCCTCGGTCAGAGCCCCCAGGAAGTCAGGCCCGCCGGGGAACGGTCCGTAGATGTCATTCGTCATCAGTGATCAGAGCCCAACCAGACGTAGCTCGCGAGCCGGCCCGTACGCTGCTCGCGACGATAGGAGAAGTGATCGGCGGATTCGAGGGTGCAGACCGGTGAGCGCACCAGGTCGGTGACCCCCGCCGCGGCCAGTTGGGCCGCGACCCCGGCCGGCACGTCCAGCGCCGGGGTCCCCCACGAGGTCTCGGCGAAGGCCGCCGGGACGACCTCGGCGACCTCGGCGCGCAGTTCGGCCGGCACCTCGTAGCACAGCCCGCAGACGGCGGGGCCGGTGGCGGCGGTGATCCGCGCCGGTTCGGCCCCCAGTGCGACCATCGCCTCGACGACCGCGGGCACCACCCCGGCCGCCAGTCCGGGCCGGCCCGCGTGGGCCGCGCCCACCACCCCCGCGACCGGGTCGGCCAGCAGCACCGGGGTGCAGTCCGCGGTCAGCACCGCGAGGGCGAGCGGGCGGTCGGTGACCACCGCGTCCACCGTCGGGGCCTCCCCGAGCGGCTGTCGCCGCGTCACCACGGCCACCTCGGCTCCGTGCACCTGGTTCATCCAGACCACGTCGGCCGGGTCCAGCCCCAGTTCCCGGGCCGCGACGGCCCGGTTCTCCCGGACCGCCGCCGGGTCGTCGCCCACCGCGCCGCCGAGGTTGAGCTCCCCGTACGGCGAAGTGCTCACCCCGCCCCACCGATCGGTGAAGGCGAAGTGAGCACCCGCGCGAACGGCGTGATCGATCACTTAAGGAAATCCGGCACGTCGAGTTCCTCGGCCGGGCTCTCCACGAACGGCTGCCGGGCGGGCTGCACCTGCGGCGGCACCGGGGCGGCGGTCGTGGTGGCCGAGGTCTCGGCCGAACGCGACGGGGCGGCCGGGGCCTCCCCGTCCGAACGGGACGTCACCGAGCCGATGCCCCCGTAGGACGGCCGGCCGGCCGGGCGCTCCGGGGCGGCCGACGGGGTCGCCGGGGCGGCGGGGGTGGTGGACTTCACCACCGGGTCGCGGACGATCGCCGGCGGCTGACCGCCGTCGAAGCCGGCCGCGATGACGGTGACCCGCACCTCGTCGCCGAGCGCGTCGTCGATGACCGCACCGAAGATGATGTTGGCCTCGGGGTGCGCGGCCTCGCTGACCAGCTGGGCCGACTCGTTGATCTCGAACAGGCCGAGGTCGGAGCCGCCCGAGATGGACAGCAGCACGCCGCGGGCGCCGTCGATCGAGGCCTCCAGCAGCGGCGAGGAGATGGCCATCACGGCGGCGGCCTTGGCGCGGTCCTCACCGCGGGCCGAGCCGATGCCCATGAGTGCCGAACCGGCCTCCGACATGACGGACTTGACGTCGGCGAAGTCGAGGTTGATCAGACCCGGGGTGGTGATCAGGTCGGTGATGCCCTGGACACCGGAGAGCAGGACCTGGTCGGCCGAGCGGAACGCGTCCAGCACGCTGACCTGGCGGTCCGAGATGGACAGCAGCCGGTCGTTGGGGATCACGATGAGGGTGTCGACCTCTTCGCGCAGGGAGGCGATGCCGTCCTCGGCCTGGTTGGCCCGGCGGCGGCCCTCGAAGGTGAAGGGGCGGGTGACCACGCCGATGGTCAGGGCACCCAGCGAGCGGGCGATGTTGGCGACGACGGGCGCGCCGCCCGTGCCCGTGCCACCGCCCTCGCCGGCGGTCACGAAGACCATGTCGGCCCCCTTGAGGACCTCCTCGATCTCCTCGCGGTGGTCCTCTGCCGCCTTGCGGCCGACCTCGGGGTTGGCGCCGGCGCCGAGGCCCCGGGTGAGTTCACGGCCCACATCGAGCTTGACGTCGGCGTCGCTCATGAGGAGGGCCTGCGCATCGGTGTTGATCGCGATGAACTCGACGCCCTTGAGACCGACCTCGATCATCCGGTTGATGGCGTTGACACCACCGCCGCCGATTCCGACGACCTTGATGACTGCGAGGTAGTTCTGCGGTGCTGCCACGTCGAAGGCCTCTCGCCTCGAATTTCCGGGTCGGTGCGGCCCGACGGGGGCCGTACCGACGGATGTCGATGGGTAGGGAGCCTGGTTTCTGACTGAATGTCCGAAATGCCGACCGCCGACCCCAACCCTAAACTTGACCTTTAGGGTTAGTCCTGTGTCTCCGTCACATCACCAATGGACACAGTCTGGTGACACAGGACACTAGGTGGCTCCGGGCACGCGTTTCAACGAACACGCCGAGCTTCCCTTTTTCTTTTGAGCCTATGTGATCATCGGCCGGCAATGGAAACCGGGGTGACCACCAAGGGTCGGGCCGACACTTCGAGGCGTCAACCCCTCCCTCGGGCACAGAATCTAGCGGATCAACCGGACACCGCCGGCGCCTCCGGCGCCGTCACGTCGAAGCTGGTGCCCTTCTGCTTCATCAGCGCGAGCAGCACCCGGGCCTTCCGGTCGGTCTGCTCGGGGCTCCCCCAACGCACCGTCGCACCCCCGCTGAGCTGCAGTTCGATGTCGTCGTAGGAGTGCACCAGGACCGATCCGGCCCGCTTGGCGATCTCCGGCGGGAGCCCGGCGGCCACCGCCACCGCGCCCTGCACCAACTGGCCCCGGGAGATCACCCCGTCCACGTCCTTCGCGGACTGACTGAGCCGCAGTTCCACCACCGGCACGCCCTGCGGCGGGGCCGCCTCGGTGGCGAAGCTCACGCCGCCGGCGTCCACCTGGGTGAACTGGCCGTCATCCCCCTTGACGGCGGCGGCGGCCGTGCGCTGCACCACCTTGACCTGGAGGGTGTGCGGCCAGCCCCGCCACACCTCGGCCTTCGCCACCCGGGGGATCGCCTCCACCCGCTGCCGGACGCCGTCCAGGTCGACCCGGGCCAGCGGGCCGTCGGCGAGCCCGCCGACCGCCGCGCGGACCTGGTCCGACGTCAGCTTGTCGTCCGTCGCACCCTGGACGGCGACGTCGCGCACGTCCAGCACCGAGGAGAAGAACACCACCCAGGCGAGCGTGCCCAGCACCGCGGCGCCGAGCACGCCCAGCACCGCGATGCCCCGCCGGGAGAGCCGGAGACGCGGAGCGGACTCCTCCTCGTCCCCGAACTCGTCCTCGTCCTTGGGGTACCCCCGGCCGGAGGCCGGGGGTGGGCCGGCGAGCCGGCCGTCAGCCACGGCGGCGACCGCCCCGGTGGGCCTGGATCGCCTCGTACACCATGCCGACCAACAGGTCGTCCGCGTCCCGGCGGCCGAACTCGGCGGCGGCCCGGCTCATGTCCCACAGCCGCTGCGGGTCGGTGAGCACCGGCAGCACGTTCTGCAGCACCCAGTCCGAGGTCAGCTCGGCGTCGTCCACCAGCAGGCCGCCGCCGGCCTTGACCATCGGCTGGGCGTTCAGCCGCTGCTCGCCGTTGCCGATCGGCAGCGGGACGAAGGCGGCGGGCAGGCCGACCGCGGCCAGCTCGGCGACGGTCATGGCGCCGGCCCGGCAGAGCATCAGGTCGGCGGCCGCGTAGGCGAGGTCCATCCGGTCGATGTACGGCACCGGGCGGTACGGCGGCATCCCGGGGACGTCGGCGACCTGCGGCAGCTCGTTCTTCGGGCCGACCGCGTGCAGGATCTGCACGCCGTACTGCTGGAGCCGCGGGGCGATCGCGGTGACCGTCTCGTTGAGTCGGCGAGCGCCCTGGGAACCGCCGGAGACCAGCAGGGTGGGCAGCCGCTGGTCGAGGCCGAAGTACTGGCGGGCCTCCGGCCGGGTGGCGTTGCGGTCCAGGGTGGCGATGGTCCGGCGCAGCGGGATGCCGATGTACCGGGAGTCGCGCAGCTTGCTGTCCGGGGTGGAGACCGCGACGAAGTCGGTGTAGCGGGCGCCGATCTTGTTGGCCAGGCCCGGGCGGGCGTTGGCCTCGTGCACCACGATCGGCACACCGGCCCGCTTGGCCGCCAGGTAGGCGGGCATCGCGACGTAGCCGCCGAAGCCGACCACGGCGTCCGCGTTGACCCGCTCGATGATCTCCTGGGCGGCCCGCACGGTGCCGCGCAGCCGGCCGGGGACGGTGATCAGCTCGGGGGTGGGCTTGCGGGGCAGCGGCACGGCCGGGATGAGCTCCAGCTGGTAGCCGCGCTCGGGTACCAGCCGGGTCTCCAGCCCCTTCTCGGTGCCCAGGGCGGTGATCCCGATGGACGGGTCGTGCCTGCGGAGTGCGTCCGCGAGGGCCATGGCCGGCTCGATGTGACCGGCGGTCCCCCCGCCGGCGAGTACGACATGCACCGAAATTCACCGCTCCCTGCGTGCCGACCCGGGGGCCGGGCGCGCTGTGGTTCGTCGTCGTGGCAGCACCCGGGCCAGTCGCTTCCTGATCCGGGAGTTCTTGCTCCGGGCGGCCAGGGCCGCCTTCGCGCCCGAGGAGCTGCGTGCCAGGCACAGCAGCACCCCGATCGCGGACATGGCCGACAGCATGGCGGAACCGCCGTAGGAGAACAGCGGGAGCGGGACGCCCGCGATGGGCAGCAGTCCCAGCGCCGACCCCAGGTTGATCATGGCCTGCGCCATGATCCAGGTGGTGGCGGCTCCCGCGGCGTACCTGACGAAGGGGTCCTTCGTACCGATGGCCACACGGATACCCGCGTAGCCTAGTGCCGCGAAGAGACCGATCACCGACAGCGTCCCCACCAGACCGAGTTCCTCGCCGGTCGCGGCGAAGATGAAGTCGGTGTGCGCCTCGGGTAGCTGGCCCCACTTCTCCACGCCGGCGCCGAGGCCGGTGCCGAAGCCGCCGCCGAGGGCGAACGAGTAGACGCCGTGCAGGGCCTGGAAGCAGGCGCCGTCCGGGTCGAGCTTGGTGACGCCGATGCAGCCCAGGCGCTCGGCGCGGTGCGGGACGGTGACCACCAGGGCGGTGCAGACCACGACCGCCACCCCGACGGTGGCCACGAACAGCCGCAGCGGCGCACCGACCATCCAGAGCAGTGCGAACACCATGGCCACCAGGATCATCGAGGTGCCCATGTCACCGCCGATCATGATCAGCGCGAGCAGCAGCAGGGCTCCGGGCACCAGCGGGACCAGCAGGTGCTTCCAGGTGGTGAGGGTGCCGGCCTTCTGCTTGCGGGCGAGCAGGTCGGCGCCCCAGAGGACCAGCGCGAGCTTGGCGAACTCGGAGGGCTGGAACTGGAAGAACCCGAAGTCCAGCCAGTTCTGGTTGCCGTTGATCCGCACCCCGATGCCGGGCACGGCGACCAGCGCGAGCGCGCCGATCACCCCGAACATCACCGGGTAGACGATCACCCGCAGCACCGCCACCGGGACGGACGCGAAGCCGACCAGCAGCACCAGGCCGAGGATGGCCGCGATCAGCTGCTTGAGGAAGTAGTACTGCGCGGTGTGGTGCTGGTTCAGCGCCAGGATCTGCGAGGCCGAGAAGACCATCATCAGACCGAGCACGAGCAGCAGCAGGGTCGTGCCCACGACCAGCAGGTACGGCGTGAGCGGCCGGTCCAGCCAGTAGCGGACGCGGGCCCGGAAGGCCTGCAACCGCCCCAGTGGACCGGCCGACTTGTACTTGGTCGTGGTGGCGGAGATCACTCGCCACGGCTCGGCGGTGTCCTGCTTCGTCCCGCCGGAATCCGCCCTGCCCTGCCCCGCCACCGCTCCCCGCTCCCTCTTCTACGGCTCGTTCGCCTCCAGGCCGCTCCGACCCGAGCGCCGGCTCACTCGCCGGAGGGGTCCGCCAGCTCCCGGACGGCTGCCGCGAACAGGTCGCCGCGCTCGCCGTAGTTGGTGAACATGTCCATCGAGGCGCAGGCCGGGGCCAGCAGCACCGTGTCACCCGATCGGGCGAGCGATGCGGCCGTTCGAACGACCTCGGTCATCGCCACCGCGCCAGTCTGGCCCTCGGCGGCCTCGATCACCGGCACATCCGGAGCGTGTCGCTCCAGCGCCGCGCGGATCAGCGCCCGGTCCTGCCCGATCAGCACGACCGCGCGCAGCCGCTCGGCAGCGCCCTGGACCAGGTCGTCGAAGGTCGCGCCCTTGGCCAGACCCCCGGCGATCCAGACGATCGGCCGGTAGGCGGCCAGCGAGGCCGCCGCGGCGTGGGTGTTGGTGGCCTTGGAGTCGTCGATGTACGTGACCTCGCGGACCGTCCCCACCTCGGCGATCCGGTGGGCGTCCGGGCGGAAGGCCCGCAGGCCCTCCCGGACGGCCTTCGGGTCGACCCCGTACGCCCGGGCCAGCGCCGCCGCAGCGAGCGCGTTGGCGATGTTGTGCGGGGCCGGCGGGTTGACGTCCTCGACCGAGCCCAGCTCGGCCGCGTTCTTGGTCCGGTCCTCGACGAAGGCGCGGTCCACCAGCAGGCCGTCCACCACGCCGAAGTTCGACGGGCTCGGCGCGCCGAGTCCGAAGCCGATCGCCCGGCAGCCCTCCTCGACGTCGGCCTCCATGACCAGCGCCTCGGTGGCCGGGTCGGCCAGGTTGTACACGCAGGCCACCACGTTGCCCTCGTAGATCCGGCCCTTGTCGGCGGCGTACGCCTCCATCGAGCCGTGCCAGTCGAGGTGGTCCGGGGCCAGGTTGAGCACGGCCGCCGAGTACGGGCGCAGCGAGGGCGCCCAGTGCAGCTGGTAGCTGGAGAGCTCGACGGCGAGCACGTCGTACGGCTCCTCGGCGAGCACCGCGTCCAGCACCGAGACCCCGACGTTGCCGACGGCGGCGGTGCGCCTGCCGGCCGCGCCGAGGATCGAGGCGAGCATCTGGACGGTGGTGGTCTTGCCGTTGGTGCCGGTGACGGCCAGCCAGGGGGCGGGCTCGCCGGTGGCCGGCAGCGGCTTGCGCAGCCGCCAGGCCAGCTCGACGTCGCCCCAGACCGGCACACCGGCCGCCGCGGCGGCGGCGAACAGCGGGCTGTCGGGGGCCCAGCCGGGCGAGGTGACGATCAGTCCGGTGCCCTCGGGCAGGCTCGCGCCGTCGCCCAGGCGCACCGCGATGCCCAGCGCCTCCAGCTCGGCGGCGCGGGCCCGCAGGCCCTCGCCGCTGCCGCCGTCGACCACGGTGACGCTCGCGCCGAGCCTGTTCAGGACGCGCGCGGCGCTGATGCCCGAGACGCCGAGACCGGCGACCACCACGGGCAGGTTCATGAACTGCGATTCGTTCATCTGGGGGTTCATCCGGTCCGGTATCCCGCGTAGAAGAGGCCGAGGCCGACGGCCACGCACAGGCCCTGGATGATCCAGAAGCGGACCACGACCAGGACTTCGCTCCAGCCCTTGAGTTCGAAGTGGTGCTGCAGTGGCGCCATCTTGAAGACGCGCTTGCCGGTCATCCGGAAGGAGCCGACCTGGATGATCACCGACAGCGTGATGATCATGAAGAGGCCGCCGAGCAGGATCAGCAGCAGCTCGGTGCGCGAGCAGATCGCCAGACCGGCCAGGGCGCCGCCGAGGGCGAGCGAGCCGGTGTCACCCATGAAGATCTTGGCGGGCGAGGTGTTCCACCACAGGAAGCCGAAGCAGGAGCCCATCAGGGCGGAGGCCACCACCGCGAGGTCCAGGGGGTCCCGGACGTCGTAGCAGGCGCCGGTGGCGGAGATGAAGTAGGCGCAGCTCTGGGTGTACTCCCAGACGCCGATGAAGGTGTAGGCGCCGAAGGCCATCACCGAGGCGCCGGTGGCCAGGCCGTCCAGACCGTCCGTCAGGTTCACGCCGTTGGAGGTCGCCGCGATCATGAAGTACGCGAAGATGACGAACAGCACCGGGCCGATCGACCACTTGAAGTCGCGCACGAAGGACAGCGACTGGGAGGCCGGGCTGAGCCCGCGGTCGTCGTGGAACTGCAGCGCCAGGACGGCGAAGACCAGGCCGACGATCGACTGGCCGGCCAGCTTCGCCTTCGCCCGCAGGCCGAGCGAACGGCGCTTGACGACCTTGATGTAGTCGTCCAGGAAGCCGACCAGGCCGAGGCCCGCGGTCAGGAAGAGCACCAGCAGCCCGGAGGCGGTCGGGCTGTCGCCCGTTATCGCCTTCGTGGCGAAGTAGGCGATCAGGGTCGCCAGGATGAAGGCGATGCCGCCCATGGTGGGCGTGCCCTTCTTGCTGTGGTGCGCCTTGGGGCCGTCGTCACGGATGTACTGGCCGTAGCCCCCGCGCGCGAGCAGCTTGATCAGGGCGGGCGTGCCGACCAGCGAGAGGATCAGGCCGATCATCCCGGAGAAGAGGATCTGCTTCATCATCGGGCAGCACCGTCCGTCAGGAGGGCCTCGGCCACCTTCTCCAACCCCACCGAACGGGACGCCTTCACCAGGACCACATCCCCCGGCCGCAGCTGACTGCGCAGCAGCTCGACCGCCGCGTCCGCGTCGGACACCAGCACCGACTCCTCACCCCACGAACCTTCGTTCCTCGCACCGAGTTCCATGCAGGCCGCCTCGCGTCCGCCGACCGCCACCAGCTTGGTGACGTCCAGCCGGACGGCGAGCCGCCCGATGGCGTCGTGCTCGGCCAGGCTCTCCTCGCCGAGCTCCCGCATCTCGCCGAGCACCGCCCAGGTGCGGCGGCGCTCCGGACCGCGGCCGCCGATCGAGACCAGCGCCCGCAGCGCGGCCCGCATCGAGTCGGGGTTCGCGTTGTAGGCGTCGTTGACGACGGTGACACCATCGGCCCGGTCGACGACCTCCATGCGCCAGCGGGACAGCGCACCCGCCTCGCCCAGGGCTGCCGCGGTGTCGTCGACGGTCATCCCGAGCTCCGTCGCCACCGCGGCGGCGGCGAGGGCGTTCGAGACGTGGTGCTCACCGTACAGGCGCAGTTGCACGGGTGCGGAACCGGCCGGGGTGGTGAGCGTGAACGATGGCCGTCCGGTGGCGTCCAGGCGAACACCGGTGGCCCGGACGTGGGCGTCCGGGGACTCTCCGAACAGGACCACCTTCGCCCGGGTGCGGGAGGCCATGGCGCGCACCAGTCGGTCGTCCGCGTTCAGGATCGCGGCGCCGTCGGCGGGCAGCGCCTCGACCAGCTCGCCCTTGGCCTGGGCGATCGCCTCCTGGGAGCCGAACTCGCCGACGTGGGCGGTGCCGACGTTGAGCACCAGGCCGATCCGCGGCGGAGTGATCGAGGTGAGGTACTCGATGTCGCCCTTGTGCCGGGCGCCCATCTCCATGACCAGGTGCCGGGTGCCCTCCTCGACCCGCAGCGCGGTCATCGGGTGGCCGATCTCGTTGTTCAGCGAGCCGGGCGGGAAGACGGTCTCGCCGTGGCGCTGGAGCAGCTGGGCGATCAGGTCCTTGGTGCTGGTCTTGCCGGCCGAGCCGGTCAGCGCGACGACCGTGGTGCCCTCGGCACGGGCGACCACGGCGCGGGCCAGCCTGCCGAGGGCCTCCACCACACTGTCGACCAGGACGGCGGGCACGCCGACCGGACGGGAGGCAAGCACCGCGACGGCGCCGGCCTCGACCGCGACGGCCGCGTAGTCGTGGCCGTCCACGTGCTCGCCGACGAAGGCCGCGAACAGGCCGCCGGGGCTCACCTTCCGCGAGTCGACCTCGACCGGGCCGGTGACCAGGGTGTCCGGGGCGGCGCCGTCCAGGGTGCCGCCGACGGCGGCGGCCACCTCGGCGAGGGTCAGTGCGATCACTGCTGCTCTACTCCTCGGTCGCCCCGGTCGGCCGTGGTCCGCGCAATGGATTCGCGCAGCACCTCCCGGTCGTCGAAGGGGCGGATCTCGTCTCGAACGTACTGGCCGAGCTCGTGGCCCTTGCCGGCCACCAGCACGGTGTCCCCCGCCCGGGCGCGGGCGACCGCCAACTGGATCGCCTCCGCCCGGTCGGGGACGACCAGGACGGCTCCGCGCTCGGCCTCGGGCACCGCGGCGGCGCCGGTCAGCATGCTGGCGAGGATCGCCAGCGGGTCCTCGCTGCGCGGGTTGTCGCTGGTCAGCAGGGCGGTGTCGGCGAGCCGGGCGGCGATGGCGCCCATCGGTCCGCGCTTGTGCGGATCGCGGTCGCCGCCGCAGCCGACGACGACGTGCAGCCGACCCTTGGTGACCTCGCGCAGCGAGGCGAGGACGGCCTGCAGGGCGTCCGGCTTGTGGGCGTAGTCCACCACGGCGACGAAGGGCTGCCCGGCGTCCACCCGCTCCAACCGGCCCGGCACGCCGGGGACGGCGGCGACCCCGGCCACCGCCCGCTCCAGCGGCAGCCCGGCGGCGACCAGCACGGTGATCGCGGCCAGCGCGTTGGCGACGTTGAACGGGCCGGGCAGCGGGACGGAGGCGTCCGCCCCGGCGCCGTCCGGGCCGACCACCCGGAAGGTGGAGCCGATCGGGCCGAGCTGGACGTCCACGGCCCGCCAGTCCGCCCCGGCGTCGCCGGTCGCGGAGAAGGTGGTCACCGGGATCTCGGCCTCGGCGGCGAGCCGGCGGCCGTACTCGTCGTCCAGGTTGACCACGCCGTGGCGGGACTTGCCGGGCTGGAAGAGCCGGGCCTTCGCCTGGAAGTAGTCCTCCATGTCCGGGTGGAAGTCGAGGTGCTCGGGGGTGAGGTTGTTGAACAGCGCGACGTCGTACGCCACCCCGTCGGTGCGGCCGAAGACCAGGGCGTGGCTGGAGACCTCCATGGTCACCGCGTCCGCGCCGCGCTCGGCCATCACGCCGAGGATCGCGTGCAGGTCGGTCGCCTCGGGGGTGGTGCGCTCGCTCTTGATCCGCTCCTCGCCGACCCGCATCTCGACGGTGCCGATCACGCCCGGGACCCGGCCGGCGCCGCGCAGACCGCCCTCGACCAGGTACGAGGTGGTGGTCTTGCCGTTGGTGCCGGTCAGCCCGACCATCAGCAGCCGCTCCGACGGGTGGCCGTAGACGATCGCGGCCAGCTCGCCCATCCGGGCCCGCGGCCGGTCCACGACCAGCAGCGGCAGGCCGGCGGGGGCGGCCAGCTCGGCGCCCGCCGGGTCGGTCAGCACGGCCACCGCGCCGGCGGCCGCGGCCTGGCCGGTGAAGGCCGCGCCGTGGTGGTTGGCGCCCGGGAAGGCCACGTACACGTCGCCCGGGCGCACCGCGCGGGAGTCGTGGGTGACGCCGGTGACGGTGCCGCCCTGGACGGGCGGCAGGCCCAGCCGGGCGGCCAGCTCGGCGAGCGGCAGAGCGGCGGTCCCGGTCGGGCGGGGCGGACTCACGGTGGTTTGATCGGGTTTCGGCACGGCGGGAAGGCTATCCGCCGAAGGGTGCCCAGGGCCAAACCGGCCCTTCGCCGCGCCGCCGTCCGCACCGGCCCGCTGGTTGCTCATCCTCGTTCACGGCTTCCACTCGACGGGCAGGTTCGGCGCCTGGCTTCCGCTCGGCGGGACCTGCATGGTCTTCAGGGTGAACTCCATCACCTGCTTGAACACCGGGCCGCACAGCTGCCCGCCGAAGTGCCCGTTGACCGGGCCCTGGAGGGTGCAGGAGACGGTGTAGCGGGGGGCGTCGGCGGGGGCGAAGCCGATGAAGGAGGCGGTGTAGCCGTCGTAGCCCTTGCCGTCGGCGGCCCCCCGGTTGGCGGTACCGGTCTTCCCGGCGATCCGGTAGCCGGGGATCGCGGCCTTGCCGCCGGTCCCCTGCTCGTCGTCGACGACCGACTCCAGCATCGAGGTGAGGGTCTTGGCGGTCTGCTCGCTGACCACCCGGGTCTGCTCGCCGGGCGGGGTCGGGGCGTACTTGCCGTCCGGCCCGGTGATCCCCTGGACGATGCTGGGTGCGACCCGCACCCCGCCGTTGGCGATGGTCGAGTACACGGCGGTGGCCTGGAGCGCGTTCAGCTGCAGCGGGCCCTGCCCGAAGGCGATGTTGTACTTCTCCGAGGCGACCAGGTCCTCCGGCTTCTTGAGCATCCCCGGGGTCTCCCCGGGGAAGTTCAGACCGGTCGGCCGGGCCACGCCGAACTTGCGCATATAGCCGTCCAGGATCTGGTTGGCCTTCAGCTGGTCGCCGTCGCCGAGGGTCTCGACCGCCTCGATGGTCCCGATGTTGGAGGACTTGGCGAGCACCCCGGCCAGCGTCAGGTACCAGTCGTTGTGGTCGACGTCGTCCTTGAACTGCTGCCCGGCCCGCACCAGGCGGTTGGGCACGGTCACCCTGGTGTCCCAGTTGGCCTTGCCGGAGTCCAGCACGGCCGCCAGGCTCATCAGCTTGGCGGTGCTGCCCGGCTCGTA
Source organism: Kitasatospora sp. NPDC096128 (assembly GCF_040303105.1). Taxonomy (NCBI): domain Bacteria; kingdom Bacillati; phylum Actinomycetota; class Actinomycetes; order Kitasatosporales; family Streptomycetaceae; genus Kitasatospora; species Kitasatospora sp. NPDC096128. Next base: position 15,978 of record NZ_JBEOSP010000007.1, read on the forward strand.
CGCGTCCACCAGGGCCGGGTTGCCCATCTGGGACTGCTTGGCGAGGCTCAGGTCGTTGGGGTTGAAGCCGGGCGCGCTGGCCATCGCGATGACCTGGCCGGTCTTCACGTCCTGGACCACCACGTAGCCCTTCTCCGCGCCGGAGTTGGCCACCTGGTCGGTGATCGCCCGCTGGGCGGCCCACTGGATGTCCCGGTTGATGGTCAGCTTGATGTCGTTGCCGGGCACGGCCGGGTCCATCGAGCCGCCGGCGGTGGGCACCAGCCGGCCGCCCGCCTGGGCGTAGCTGCTGTGGCCGTCCTTGCCGGCCAGCTGCTTCTGGTACTGCAGCTCCAGCCCGCCGGCGCCCTCGCCCTCGCCATTGACGAAGCCGACCAGGTTGGCGGCCAGCCCCTCGGCCGGGTAGACCCGCTTCTGGGTGTCCCGGTTGAACACCCCGGCCAGCGGGTTGGCGCACTCGTTGTCCACCCGGGTGCGCCCGCCCTGGTCGGCGGGCTTGCCGAGCAGCTTCTTCTGGGCCTGGCAGGCCCGCGAGCCGGCCTTCTTCTCCAGGCCCGCCTTCAGGTCGCTGATCTGGCTCTTGGCGGCCGGGGTCTGCTGCGCGGCGAGCCGCTTGTAGCGGGTCTTGGGGGTGTGCAGGTCGGCGGCGATCTTCTCCTTGGACACGCCGATGATCGGCGACAGCAGCGCGGCCGCCTGCTCCGGCGCGTCCGGGATACCGGTCGCCTCCGGGGTGAACATCGCCGGGTCGGCGGTGATGTCGTACGCGTCCACGGTGGCCGCGAGCGCGACGCCGTCGGAGGACGTTATCGAGCCGCGCTCGGCGGTGATCGGGATGTTCTGGTAGCGGTTGTTGTTGGCGTCGGCGGCCAGCGCGTCCGCGTCCACCAGCTGGAGCTGCACCAGGCGCCCGCCGAAGACCGAGAACACCAGCGACAGCGCCACGGTGATCACCCGCAGCCGGCGCTTCGGCTCGGCCAGCCTCAACGCCTTGGGGCGCTGCGGCAGCCGGGACTTCGGACGCGGCCGCACCGCCGCCTGGCTGCGGGCCGGCGGACGGCCCTCCGGACGGCCCTCCGGGCGTCGCTGCTGCGGCGCCCGCGGGGTACGGCCGACGGAGGCGCTCCTGGCGGGCTGCGCCTTGGCCGACTGGCCGCGGGCGGGCTGGCCCTTCGCGGGCTGCGCTTTCGCGGGCTGGGCCTTCGGCGGCTGCGCCTTCGGGGGCGGGACCTTGCCGGACTGGCCGCGGGCGCTCTGTCCCTTGGCCGGCTGCCCCTTCGCGGGCTGGGCGCGTCCTGCGGCGGGCCGAGCCGCTCCGGCGCGCGGCGGCTGCCGACGGCCGGAGCCGGAACCGGACGGCTGACGAGGTGTCGTCATCGGGTACCACCCCCGTGCTGGGCCGGCGCGGACGTCACCGGGTTGAGCTGGATCACCGAGTCACCGGCCGAGGCCGCCGGAGTCGGCGGCGGCGCCTGGCCGGTCGGCGGCGCCGGAGGCTGGGGGCTCGGCGAGGCGCTGGGCTGGGCGGAGGGCTGCGCCGGAGCCGGGCTCTGCGCGCCCGGCGACGCCTTCACCGGCCACGGCTCGACCGACGACTTCTTCACCGGCGGGCTGTCCTGCGCCGGACCGGGCGTGCCGATCACCTTGCCGCCGTTCGGCACGTCCAGGAAGGCCATCCCGCCGGCCGGGACCATGCCCAGCTCGGCGGCCCGCTTGGCCAGCGCGTCCGGGGCCGAGCTCTGGTCGATCTCGTGCTGGAGGCTCTGCTGCTCGTCGGTGGCCTTGGTGGTCTGCTTCTGCAACCGGGACAGCTCGAAGGAGCCCTCGTTGAGCGCCGTGTTCAGCGCCAGCAGCCCGAGCAGCCCCGCCGCCAGCAGCACCACCACGAGCACCGCGAACGGCGTGCGCCCCCGCACGGGGCGCCGCCCCGGCCGGACCGTGATCCGCGCCCTGCCCTGTCCGGGGAGTCCTCCCCGCCCCGCCCGGACCTCACCGGCCACCGGCCCCACCGCTCTCCTCCGCCCTTCGGACCCCGCCGGAGCCGTTCCTCAGCCCCGCTTGCTTCGGTCCCTGATCCTCTCCGCCACCCGCAGCCGCACGGGCGCGGCGCGCCGGTTCTCCTCGATCTCCTCCTCGGTGGCAAGCTCGGCACCGCGGGTGATCAGTTTGAGCCAGGGCTGGTGCTCCTCCGGGATGAACGGGAGGCCCGGCGGGGCGGTGTTGGTCGCTCCGGCGGCGAAGTACTGCTTCACCAGCCGGTCCTCCAGCGACTGGTACGACATCACGACCATCCGGCCGCCGATCGCGAGGACCTCCAGCGCCCCCGGGATCGCCCGGTCCAGGACCTCCAGCTCGCCGTTGACCTCGATCCGCAGCGCCTGGAAGGTCCGCTTGGCCGGGTTCCCGCCGGTCCGGCGGGTCGCCGCCGGAATCGCGTTGCGCACCAACTCGACCAGACGCGCGCTGTTGGTGAACGGTTCCTTCTCCCGCTCCCGCAGGATGACCGACGCGATCTTCCCGGCGAACCGCTCCTCGCCGTAGACCTTGAGGATCCGGGCCAGGTCGCCGTGGCTGTAGGTGTTCAGCACCTCCGCCGCGCTGATCCCCCGGGTCTGGTCCATCCGCATGTCCAGCGGCGCGTCCTGGGCGTAGGCGAAACCGCGGTCGGCCTCGTCCAGCTGCATCGAGGAGACGCCGAGGTCGAACAGGACGCCGTCCACCTCGTCGATGCCCAGGCGCTCCAGCACCTCGGGGATCTCGTCGTACACCGCGTGCACCAGGGTGGCCCGGTCGCCGAAGGGGGCCAGCCGCTCGCCGGAGAGCTTGAGTGCCTGCGGGTCGCGGTCCACCGCGATCAGCCGGACCTCCGGGAACTGGGTCAGCAGCGCCTCGCTGTGCCCGCCGAGGCCGAGGGTCGCGTCGACCACCACGGCACCGGGGCGCGAGATCGCCGGCGCCAGCGCGTCCATGCACCGCTGCAGCATCACCGGAACGTGCTTGGGACCCGGTTCGTTGGTGGTCATGCGCGGTGGCGCCCTTCCTCGGTGCGGAGCAGCCCGACGACCGGGAGCTCCGACCATTCTCGCCCACCACCGGCCGGCACGACGACGCGGCCCGTGGTCCCCGCCCGCTCGAGGGGAAGGTCGTGGCCGCCCGGCGCCGGGGAAGGTGCGCCAGGTGAACACGGAGCGGGTGGAGGCCACGAGCCGCATCGGCCGGGCCGCACACCGTTCGGAACGGCCCGGTTGACGGACTCCGAGGGGTGTGCTCCAACGCGCCGCAACTCTATCGCGGCGGCCCCGCCAGTCAATGGTCCGCTCCGGCGCACCACCCGGGCGGCGGTACGGATCACCGCAGGTCGCGGCCGTCGGGGCGGCCTGGCGAGGGCCCCGACCGGGGGCCCTCGGGGACCCGCGCGCGCCCCGTCGGGCGACCGGGTCCGAACCCGCTCCCGGGCCGACTCCGGGACCAGCCCGGACAAACCCTCCCGTTGTGGCTATGCGCTCGATCACAGCGGTGCGTTCTGTAGCTCTCCGCCCCACCGCGGGGCCCCGGACCGCACTAACGTCGCCCCCATGACAGTGACCCCCGACCGGCCCACGCCGAACGCCGCTGCCGACCCCGCCGGACCCACCATCATCGACCGCTTCGTGACGGCCAACCGCGAGTACGCGGTGACCTTCCGGGACGGCGGCATGGACGCCCGTCCCGTCCAGAAGATCGCCGTGGTGGCCTGCATGGACGCCCGGCTCGACCTGTTCGCGGCCCTCGGCCTCGAACTGGGCGACGCCCACGTCATCCGCAACGCCGGCGGCGTCGTCACCGACGACACCATCCGGTCCCTGACGATCAGCCAGCGCGCCCTGGGCACCCGCTCGATCGCGCTGATCCACCACACCGGCTGCGGCCTGCTCGGCCTCACCGAGGACTTCCGCCGCGAACTGGAGCTGGAGGTCGGCCAGCGCCCGCAGTGGGCGGTGGAGGCCTTCGTCGACCTGGACGGCGACGTCCGCCAGTCCATGCAGCGGGTGCGCACCTCCCCGTTCCTGCCGCACACCGACGACGTCCGCGGCTTCGTCTTCGACGTCCACACCGGACTGCTGCGCGAGATCCGCTGACCGGACCGGCTCCCCCTCTCATCCTGCTCTCATTCGGCGACGGCCGAATGGTGACTTCTGGCCGCCGAACGGGGGAGAATGCGCCTGCCGGTCGGACCCCGAACCACCTGGGGCGGCCGGGCCGCAGGCCGCCCACCCGGCGCCGGATCCTCGTTCGGAACCGCCCCCGGGACGGCCGCGTCAAGCATGGGGTGGGGTCCGGCCTCGGGAGAGGCGGGCACGGTGTGCCAGGGAGCGTAAACGGGTGACGAGCTACAACGACCAGGCCGGTCTCGGCAGTCCTGCGGGGGGCGAGCAGAGGGCGAACGGGTACCGTCCGGTCGGGCTCCCCGAGCTCGCGGCGGTCGTGGACCGGGTCCGCGCCAACATCGAGAGCGTGATCGAGGGCAAGCCGGAGGCCGTCCGGATCGCCTTGACCGTCCTGCTCGCCGAGGGCCACCTGTTGCTGGAGGACGTGCCCGGCGTCGGCAAGACCATGCTGGCCAAGGCGCTCGCCAAGTCGGTGGACTGCACCGTTCGCCGGATCCAGTTCACCCCCGACCTGCTGCCCTCGGACGTCACCGGCACCAACATCTACGACCAGCAGCGGCACGACTTCGAGTTCCGCCCGGGCGCGATCTTCGCCCAGATCGTGGTCGGCGACGAGATCAACCGCGCCTCGCCGAAGACCCAGTCCGCGCTGCTGGAGTCCATGGAGGAGCGCCAGGTCACCATCGACGGCACCAGCTACGAGCTGCCCTCGCCGTTCATGGTCGTGGCCACCCAGAACCCGGTGGAGATGGAGGGCACCTACGCCCTCCCGGAGGCCCAGCGGGACCGTTTCATGGCCCGGGTCTCGATCGGCTACCCCAGCCCCGAGGCCGAGTTCGCGATGCTCGACGTACACGCGGGCGCCAACCCGCTGGCGGACCTCCAGCCGGTCGCACACGCCGCCGACATCCTCAAGCTGGTCGAGCTGGTCCGCACCGTGCACATCGCCGACCCGGTCCGCCGCTACGCCGTCGACCTGGTCGGCGCCACCCGCACCAGCCCCGAGCTGCGGCTGGGCGCCTCGCCGCGCGCCACCCTGCACCTGGTCCGGGCCGCCCGCGCCGCCGCCGCGCTGGACGGGCGCGACTACGTCACCCCGGACGACATCCAGCGGCTGGCCGTGCCGGTCCTGGCGCACCGTCTGATGCCGACCGCCGAGACCCAGCTCGGCCGCCGCACCTCCGAACAGATCGTGACCGACCTGGTCGCCCGGCTGCCGCTGCCCCGTCCGCAGGGCGGACCGGCCGTCCGGAGGGGCTGAGGTGGCCTCATCCGACGGAACGGGTGGGCTGCGGGCCGGACTGCGCGGCCTCACCACCCGGGGCCGTTCCTTCCTCGCGGCCGGGCTGGCCGCGGTGGTCTGCGCCTACGTACTCGACCAGAACGCGCTGCTGCGGGTCGGCGTCCTGCTCACCGCGCTGCCGCTGGCCGCCGCCGCGGTGGTCGCCAACACGCGCTACCAGGTCGCCAGCGGACGCCGGCTCAGCCCGCACCGGGCGGTCGCCGGCCAGGAGGCCCGGGTCCACCTGCGGGTCGACAACGTCTCCCGGGTGCCCACCGGACTGCTGCTCCTGGAGGACAAGGTCCCGTACGTGCTCGGGCCGAGGCCGCGGTTCGTGCTGGACCGGGTCGAGCCGCGCGGCTTCCGCGAGGTCTCCTACCGGGTCCGCTCCGACCTGCGCGGCCTCTACCTGCTCGGGCCGCTGCAGCTGCGGCTGTCCGACCCGTTCGGGATGTGCGAGGTCAACCGCTCCTTCGCGGCCTCCGACGTGCTCACCGTCGTCCCGCAGGTCCAGGCGCTGCCGCAGGTCCGGCTCAGCGGCGAGTGGATCGGCCAGGGCGAGAGCCACACCCGCACCCTGGCGCTGGCCGGGGACGACGACGTGATCCTGCGCGAGTACCGGCCCGGCGACGACCTGCGCCGGGTGCACTGGCGCTCCACCGCCAAGTACGGCGAGCTGATGGTGCGCCGCGAGGAGCAGCCGCAGAAGGCCCGCGCCACCGTCCTGCTGGACACCCGCGAGGTGGGCCACCGGGGCAGCGGCCCCGCCTCCTCCTTCGAGTGGGCGGTCAGCTGCGCCGCCTCGGTGGCCGTGCACCTGCTGGAGCGCGGCTACCAGACCCGGCTGCTCACCGACACCGGGCACTGGGTGCCCGGGCCCGGCAGCGGCGGCCACAACAGCGCCGCCGACACCTCCGGGCTGATCCTGGACGCCCTCGCGGTCGCCGACCTGTCCGACGGGGCCGGCCTGTCCCGCGCCGAGGAGCCGTTGCGGGCCGGCGGCGAGGGACTGGTGGTGGCCGTCCTGGGCGAGCTGGACCAGGCCCAGGCCGCCCGGCTGGCCCGGTTGCGCGGCCGTACCGGCGGGGCGATCGCGTTCCTGCTCGACACCGGCACCTGGGCCGGTGTGCGGATGCTCGCCCCCGACACCGGCGGCGAGGAGTTCCGCGAGCGGGTCCGGGAACTGCGCGCGGCCGGCTGGACGGTGCTGCCGGTCCGGGCCGGTGACTCCGTGCCGGATCTGTGGCAGGCGGCCGACGGCGCCAAGACCACCGCCCCCTACCGAGAAGAGGCCGGCGCGTGACCACCCGGGCCAAACTGACCGTGTACTCGGCGCTGGCCACCGCCCTCGCCTCGCTGTGCATGCTGCCGCTGCTGACCACCCGCAGCTGGCTCACCCACGCCTTCCTGGTGATCGCCGTGATCTCGGCGGTCGGCGCCGGCCTGCGCCGCTCCCCGCTGTACCGCTGGTCGGTGCCGGTGGCCCAGGTGCTGGTGCTGCTCCTGCTGATGCTGCTCGGCTTCGCCGGCTCCGCGCTGACCGGTGGCGTGCTGCCCGGGGCGCCCGCGATGCGGCTGCTGAGCCAGGTCTTCTCCGCCGGGGTGGACGACATCACCCAGTACGCCCTCCCGGCGCCGCCGACCGCGGGCCTGCGGCTGATCCTGGTCTCCTCGGTCGGCCTGATCGCCGTGCTGGTGGACACCATCGCGGTGACCTACCGGCGCTCGGCACTGGCCGGGCTGCCGCTGCTGGCGCTGTTCTCGATCGGCAACGGCGTGGCCGGGGACCACGCCAGCTGGGTCTGGTTCGGCTTCGCCTCGGCCGGCTACCTGGTGCTGCTGTTCGCCGAGGGCCGGGACCGGGTCTCCCGCTGGGGCCGGGTCTTCCGCGGCAGCGCGCGCGGCACGGTCACCTCCAGCCGGATCAGCCAGGGCGGCCAGCAGGTCGGCGTCCTGGCGCTGGCCCTGGCCCTGCTGCTGCCGGTCTTCCTGCCGCGCTGGGACCTCGGGCTGCTGGACTCCGACTCCGGCGGGTCGTCCGGGCACGGCACCGGCGGGAGCGTGACGAACAGCCTCGACCCGCTGGTCAGCCTGGAGGCGGCGCTCAGCAAGCCGACCGACACCGAGCTGCTCACCTACACCCTGGACAGCGACCTCGCCGACCAGATCTACCTGCGCACCGGCTCGCTGGACCAGTTCGACGGCACCAACTGGAAGCTCGGCAGCACGGTGGTCAGCGACCTCCCGGCCACCCTGCCTTCCCCCGAGGGCCTGCGGGTCACCGACGTCGCCCGGATCGAGGGCGACTTCAAGATCAGCGACGCGCTGGGGGGGAACAGCTGGCTGCCGATGCCGTACCCGGCCGCCTCCGTCCAGGTCCCCAACCGCAACGAGTGGAAGCTCGACCCGATCACCCGCACCGTCCTGCCGACCAACGACAAGGCGATCAGCGGCCTGCGCTACCACGTCAGCTCGCTGGACCTGCGGCCCACCGCGGGCGAGCTGCGCACCGCACCGCTCGCCCCGCTGGACGTCCGGGACCGCTACACCGCCGTCCCGTCCGACCTGCCGGCCGTGGTCGCCGAGCAGGCCAAGGCGGTCACCGCCGGCGCGCACACCGACTACGACCGGGCCACGGCGCTGGTGAACTGGTTCACCAGCCCGGGTTTCACGTACGACACCTCGGTCGAGGGCGGCACCGGCAGCAACGCGATCGCGGTCTTCCTGCAGAACCGCCGGGGCTTCTGCGTGCACTTCGCCTCCACCATGGCGGCGATGGCCCGGGTGCTGAAGATCCCGGCCCGGGTCGCGGTCGGCTTCACCCCCGGCGACAGCAAGGGCGGCAACGTCTACACGGTCACCGCCCGGATGTACCACGCCTGGCCCGAGCTGTACTTCTCCGGCTACGGCTGGATGCGCTTCGAGCCGACCCCGAGCCGGGGCGTCCAGGCCCGCTACTCCGAGGCGTCCAACGCCCCCACCACGGCGCCCTCCCAGCTGCCGACCGCCGCGGCGACCGGCTCGGCCGCCGCCCCGGCGCCGTCCCAGAGCTCCGACTGCACCGCCAAGCAGCGCCAGCTGGGCGAGTGCGGCTCCAAGAGCAAGGCGGTCGGCCGGAGCGCCGACGAGTCCTGGCTGCTGTCCGGCCAGGTGCTCGGCACCCTGGCCGTGGTGCTGGCGCTGCTCGCCCTGCTGCTCGCACCGATGTTCTGGCGCACCGCCGTACGGCGTCGCCGGCTGGGCGGCGGCGGGCGGCGCCGACCCGGCGGGGACGGTCCGGCCGAGCTCACCGACGCCCAGGTGCTGGCCGCCTGGGACGAGCTGGTCGACTCCGCCTGGGACCTCGGAATTCCCCCGGACGAGTCACGCACCCCGCGCTCGGCCGCCCGGCGGATCACCGAGGCGGCGGACCTGGACGCGGACGCGGCGGCCGCCGCCGGGCGGCTGGCACTGGCCACCGAGCGGGTGCTCTACGCCCCGGCCGGGCAGGTCACCACGGCCCCGCTGGTCGCCGACGTCCGCACCGCCCGGCGGGCCCTGTGGGCCGGAGCCGGCCGGGCCGGGCGGCTCCGGGCGCTGCTGCTGCCGCCGTCCTCGGCACAGCTGTGGTGGCGGATCTCCGACGCGGTGCGGGCGGCCCGGGCGGCCGTCGCCACCCGGACGGGCCGGGCCGCCGAGGCGGTCAGCGGCCCGGTGCGGCGGGTGACCACCCGGCGCAAGCGGTCCACCCCGGACGTCTGACGGAACGCGAGAGCCGGGGCGGGCAGTCGGTCGACTGCCCGCCCCGGCTCGTGTCCGTCCTCGACGCTCCCTGCGGCTAGAAGCCGCCGGTCTGCTCGTCCCGGCGGCGCTGCCAGCGCTGCTCCACCCGGTCCATCATCCCGGCCTTGCGGCGCGGGGCCGCGGCCTGCCGGGGACCGGAGCCCTGGGTCGCGGGCGCCCGGCGCCAGCCGGTCACCGCGAACACCGCGCACCCGAGCATCACCAGGAAACCGACGACGCTGACCCAGATCTGGTCCGGAACGACCATGCCGCCCATCAGCAGGCCGATCCCCACCACGAAGCCGGCGACGGCCAGGTAGACCCGCCGACGGGTAAAGGTGCGCAGCCCGGTTCCCTCAAGCGCTGACGCGAATTTGGGATCTTCGGCATACAGCGCTCGCTCCATCTGGTCGAGCAGTCGCTGCTCGTGCTCCGAGAGCGGCACGGAGTCCTCCTACTCGTCGGTCGCGGGTGCGACCGGTCCGCCTCCCCGGTCGGGGAGGCCAGTCCAATCAGCCTTGGGCACACGGTCGGACGCCCGTGCGGGGGACCCGGCCCGTGTCGTCCATATGCCCCACGCATCCGGCTGTCATGCTTACCGGCTTTACCCAGATCATACGGTCCGTGGGCCCGTTACGGGGTGGTCTGCGCCGCGTGGGACGGGCCACTTCGACCGGGCGGGGCCGCACCCGGCACAACGCCGGACGGCTCGGACAAGTGCCCGATCCGATGGAATCGGCCCGGACCTGGGGAGCTTCCGGAGCGCACCCGGGCGAGGGGCGGGCGTCCTGGGGCCGTCCGGGAAGCGAACCACCGCCGGACGGTGCGCGAACCGTTACGGCGGCGGGCGGCAGCCGCGGGGGCAGGGGACGGGGGTCAGGCCAGGGTGGCCAGCAGGTGCAGCTGGGTGGCCACGGCGTGGAAGGCGGGCTGCGCGGCGGCGGCCTCCTCCAGCTTCAGCAGCGCCTCCATCGCGCCCGGCTCGGTGTCCACCAGCACCCCGGGGACCAGGTCGGCGAAGACCCGGACGCCGTGCACCGACTCCACCCGCAGGCCCGCGCCCTCGGCCAGTCGGCCCAGCTCCTCGCCGGTGAAGCGGCGCGGCATCGGGTCCTGCTCGCCCCAGCGGCCGTCCTCGGCGGAGAGCACCGTACGGGCCTCGGTGAAGTGGCCGGCCAGCGCCCGGGCCAGCACCGCGCCGTTGCGGTTGGCGGCCAGCAGGCTGACCAGGCCGCCCTTGCGCAGGGTGGCGGCCAGGCTGCCGAGCGACTCGGCCGGGTCGTCCACGACCTCCAGCACGCCGTGGCAGAGCACCGCGTCCACGGTGCCGGGGGCGACCAGCTCGGGCAGCGTCTGGGTGTCGCCCTGGACGGCCCGGACCAGGTCCGTCACACCGGCCTCGGCGGCCCGGCGCTCCAGCGCGAACAGCGCGTCCGGGCTCGGGTCGACCACCGTCACCCGGTGGCCGAGCTTGGCCACCGGCACGGCGAAGTTGCCGGTGCCGCCGCCGGTGTCGACCACGTCGAGCACCGGCTGGTCCAGCTCGGCCGCCCGCTTCTCCAGGGCAGCCCGCACCACCTCCCAGACCACGGCGGTACGCAGGGCACTGCGGGGACGCGTCGGGTACAAGGTCGGGCTCCTCGGCACGTGCAGATCGATCAGGATGCCTCCACCTTAAGCCTGCCGAGTGGTGGCCTCCCCCATGCCGGGCAGCCGGGGCGCGGGCGGCGCCGGGCGCAGGCCGAGCAGGCGCTCGACCAGGCGCAGGAACAGGGCGGAGTTGCGGATCAGGTCGTCGGCGTCGCGGGCCGAGGCGGCGCCCCGGATCCCGGCCTCGGCGGCGGCCCGGCGGCGGGCGCCGGCACCGTAGTAGAGCGCCCATTCGGCCAGTTCCGGGGCCACCTCGGGGAGCACCTCCCAGGCGCTGCGGATGGCCTTGCGCCGGCGCGGGTTCTTCTCCGGCCGCCCGCGGACGGCCAGCACGGCCGCCACCGTGCGCAGCGCGGCCAGGTGGGCGGTGGCGTAGCGCTCCAGCGGGTCCTCCAGGGCGCGGGCGCGGGCCAGCGTGCGGTGGGCGTCGGCGAGCAGGTCGAGGGCGGCCGGCGGCGCGGCGATCCGGCGCAGCACGGGGTGGACGTCCCGTCCGGCGGAGCGGCCGCCGGAAGGGCCCGGGGCGTCCGGGACGTACGGCAGGGCGGCGGAGTGGAGGCGGGTGGTGACGGGCTCCGGATGGCTGATGGTCATGGTCTCCCCCGTTCCGAGGCAGCGCGCGGACCGGGTGGTCCGTGCCCTTCCATCGTGAACGCCACCACTGACAACCGGCCCCGGAGAACGCACGGAACGCACGGAACGCACGCACCGGCGGCGGTCGCGGTCCCCCCGGTCCGCGCCCGCCGCCGTCCGCTGTCGCTCCGCCCACCCCCCACCGGGCGGCGGTGCGATCTCCCCCCGTTTCCCCCGTTTCCCCCGTTTCCCCCGTTCGGCCACCGGTCTCCCCCCGGCCCGCTCCGCCGCCCCGTGCCGGCGGTGCGGGGCCCGTGACCGGCGCCCGACACGGATCCCGAACCACCACCCCCCGGGCCTCCCGGCCAGAGGGACGGAAGGATCCGCCACCCGGGCGGCCGGCGCCCGACGCGCCGCCCTCCCGGGTGCCACTACTCTCCCGTCCCAGCAGGTCGGAGGACATCCGCTGCCGTACTCAACCGTCGAACTGAGTACCCGTACTCAGTCGACTGCGGCGCCCCGGACCGGAACCGCGGCAGCGCCCCGGCGCGTCCCGGCTCCGGGTACGGTACGGCGGGGCCGGGGCGGCCCGGACGGGGTCGCACGGGCCCGGGAGAACGAGGAGGGGGACGCGATGACGGTCCTGCCGCTGATCTTCACCAGCGGTCTGGCCAGCGGCATCAACGCGTACGCGGTGGTGCTGCTGCTGGGTCTGCTGGGCCGGTTCGCCGGCGCGGAGTCGGTGCCGCACGCGCTGGAGCGCACCGACGTGCTGATCGCGGCGGCCGTGCTGTTCCTGCTGGAGGCGGTGGCCGACAAGATCCCGTACGTGGACACCGTCTGGGACGTCGTGCACACCGTGATCCGGCCGATCGCCGGCGCCGTCGTCGGCGTGCTGATCGCGAGCGCCGACCCGGGCTCGCTCAGCGCGGTCGCGGCCGGGGCGATGGGCGGCACCACGGCGCTGGTCACCCACCTGGTGAAGGCTTCGCTGCGGATGGCCGTGAACACCTCGCCCGAACCGGCCAGCAACATCGTGGTCAGCCTGGCGGAGGACCTCTCGGTGGCCGGCCTGGTCACCCTGGCGATCTTCCACCCGTGGCTGGCCGCCTCGATCGGCGCGGCGCTGCTGCTGGCCGGCCTGCTGTTGGTCCGGCTGGTGATCAAGCGGATCCGGGCGTTCCTGGCCCGCCGCCGCGAGCGCCGGGCCGCCAAGGCCGCCGGAGGGGCCTTCGCAGCTCAGCCCTAGGATCAGGGCATGGCACGGATCGTCATCATCGGCGCAGGAATGAGCGGGCTCGCGGCGGCCTCTCGGCTGGCGACCATCGGTCACCGGGTGACGGTCTGCGAGGCGGGCGGCACCTACGGCGGCATGGTCGGCCGGTACGAGCGGGACGGCTTCGCCTTCGACACCGGGCCCGGCCTGCTCCCGCTGCCGGCCGTCTACCGCGACCTCGCGCTGAAGACCGGCAAGGAGCCGCTGGAGCAGCTGGTGGAGCTGGCGCCGGTGGACCCGGAGAGCCGGCACCTGTTCCCCGACGGCACCGCCGTCACCCTGCCCAACGCCTCCCGGGGCGGCGTCAGCCAGGCCCTGGACGCCGCCTTCGGCGCGGGCTCCGGTGCCCGCTGGAGCGCGGTGATGAACCACGGCCGGACGGTCTGGGAGGCCACCCGCCGCCCCCTGCTGGAGGAGCCGCTCCCGGCCGACCACGCCTTCCTGGGCACCGATCCGTACCCCGCCCCGGCGCCCACCGGCCTGGCCCGGCTGCGCCGCCCCCGGCCGTGGACCCTCCGGGACGTCGCGGCGCGCGAGCTCGGCGGCCACCCCGGGCTGACCGCCCTGCTGTCCGAGGCCGCGGTCCGGTACGGCTTCGTCCCCGGCCGGGCCCCGGCCGGGGCCACCGTGCTGCCGTACATGGAGCAGTCCTTCGGCGTCTGGTACATCCGGGGCGGCCTGCGGGCCCTGGCCGACGCCGTGTTCCGACGCTGCGAGCTGCGCAAGGTCGAGTTCCGCTTCGACACCCCGGTCACCCGGGTGGTGCTGGCGGACGGCCGGGCCTGCGGGGTGGAGACGGTGGACGGCCGGGTCGACGCCGATCTGGTGGTCTCCGCGATGGACGCCGACGCCCTGCTCCGCAACGGCCTCGTCGAGTGGCCGGGGCGGCCTGGGCAGCCGGCCGAGGACCGGGAGTCCGGGGCGGCGCCCGGCCGGTTCAGCGTGCTGCTGGCCCTGCGCGGGCCCCGTCCCGAGGGCACCGCGCACCGGACGGTGGTGCACGCGGCGGACCCGGCCGCCGAGGAGGACGCCCTGACCCTCTCGGCGCCGCCCTGCCCGCGTCCCACCGTCCAGGTGCTCCGCCCGGACGACCCGGCGCTGCGCCCCGACGACGCCCACGAGAGCGTGGTGCTGACCGCGACCGTCCCGGCCCAGGGCGGGTTCGACTGGACCGCCCCCGGCGCCGCCGACCACTACGCCGACCAGCTGCTCGCCCACGTCGACGCGGCCGGCCTGGGCCTGCGCGAGCGGGTGCTGTGGCGGGTCGTGCGCACCCCGGAGGACACCCGCCGGGAGACCGGCGCCCCCGGCGGCGCGGTCGCCCTCCCGGCCCTGGCCGGGTCCGCGGGCCGGTGGTTGAAGCCCGCCAACGAGTCCCCGGTGCCCGGGCTCTACCTGATCGGCGGCAGCGCCCACCCGGGCGGCGGCCTCTCCCGCGTCGGCATGTCCGCCTGCATCACCGCCGGAGTGATCGGCCCGGCCTGACGCCGGGTCGGCCGGTCAGCCCGGTCCCGTCAGCCCTGGTGCCAGGTGTTCTGCTGCTGGTAGCCGTAGTTCTGGTCGTAGGCCGGCTGCTGCGGGACGCCCTGGCCGTGCTGGTCCGGCTGGGGCTGCCACTGCTGCTGCTCGTGCGGCTGGGACTGGGGCTGCTGGGTGTTCGGGTCCCAGGCCTGCTGGTGCTGCTGCGGGTAGCCCGCGTACGGGTCCTGGGGCTGCTGGTAGCCGCCGTAGGGGTCCTGCTGCTGTTGCGGGTAGCCGCCGTAGGACTGCTGGTCGTAGGCGTAGGCGGGCTGCTGCTGGGTCTGCCACTGCTGCTGGTCGTAGCCGGCCTGGTAGGCCGGGGCGTACGGGTCCTGCGGCTGCTGCTGGACCTGCGGCTGCTCGTAGTACGAAGGGGCGTAGACGCCGTCCTGGGCCGGCTCCTGCATCTCGAAGGCGGCGGTCTGCTCGACCTCCGGGACGTCCTCGGCGACCGGCGCCGGCGCGGTCTCCGGGGCCGGGGTCTCCTCGACCGCGCTGACCTCGCCGACCCGCTCCTCCCCCGCCGCCGCCACGGCCGCGACCGCCGCGCCGCCGGTCAGGGCGCCGAGCAGCGGCACCCTGGCGAGCGGGCCGGGCAGGCTGCCGTCGGCCTTCCGCAGGGACCAGCCGGCCTGGTAGCCCTTCTTGACCGAGAGGGTGACGAAGGCCTGGCCGACCGCGAACAGGCCCGCTCCGGCGCCGATCACCACGACCGAGCCGAGGCCCATCCCGACGGCCACGCCGAGGAAGCCGACCAGGGCGAGGACCCGCCAGTGCACCGGCGCCCGGTTCTGCAGCAGCACCTCGGCGACCAGCCAGAGCGCCACCACCGCCAACGCGACGTACAGCAGCAGGTATCCGATGCCCATCCGCGCGCTACCTCCAGTCGCGTGCCCGCGCTAGCCGCGCGTGTGCGGCGACTGTACCGGTTCAACGGCCGGGGTACCGCATCGCGTTCCCGCCTTCGGCGGCACCGGCCGCACACGACCGGGCCCGCCACCGGAGGACGGTGACGGGCCCGTGAACAGCGGTGATCAGCGCTGGTGCAGCCCCAGGTTCTGGTAGATCTCCAGCGTCGCCGTCGAGTGGTTGAGCGTGATGAAGTGCAGGCCGGGCGCGCCCTCGGCGAGCAGCCGTTCGGCCATCGCGGTGGCGTGCTCGATGCCGATCGCGCGCAGCGCCGCCGGGTCGTCGATGGCGGCCCGCAGCCGGGCCTCCAGGTCCGCCGGGAAGGCCGAGCCGCTGAGCTGCGGGAAGCGCTCCAGCTGCTTGGCGTTGGTCACCGGCATGATCTCCGGGATGATCGGCGTCTCGCAGCCGGCGGCGGTGACCCGGTCGCGGAACCGCAGGTAGTCGTCCACCTCGAAGAACATCTGGGTGATCGCGTAGTCCGCGCCGGAGCGGACCTTGGCGATGAAGTGCCGGATGTCCTCGTCCCAGTCGACCGAGCGCGGGTGCCTGTTCGGCGAGGCCGCGACGCCGACGCAGAAGTCGCCGATGCTCCGGATCAGCTCCACCAACTCGTACGCGTAGGTGACGCCGTCCGGGTGACGGACCCACTCGCCCATCGGGTCGCCGGGCGGGTCGCCCCGGACCGCGAGGATGTTGCGCACCCCCTGGTCGGCGTACTGGCCGATGATGTTGCGCAGCTCGGCGACCGAGTGGTCCACCGCGGTCAGGTGGGCGACCGGGGTGAGGGTGGTCTCGGTGGCGATCCGGCCGACCATGTTGACGGTGCGCTCGCGCGAGGAGCCGCCGGCGCCGTACGTCATGCAGACGAAGTTCGGGTCCAGCGGTTCGAGCCGACGGATGGCGTCCCAGAGCTTCTGCTCGCCGACCTCGGTGCGCGGCGGCATGAACTCGAAGGAGAACGAGCGCTTTCCGGCCGCCAGGAGCTCGCGGACCGTGAGTGCGCGGTCCGGTCTCGTGGAAGCGATGCCGAGTGCCATGCTGGCAGGTTATCGGGCCCCCGAAGGGGGCGGACAACTCGATTCCACGATTCGGGACAACTGGTGGACGCACCTCCGCTTCCGACCCCGCCGCCCTGCGCGCCCCGGCGGACCCCGCTCGCACGTCCGTTCCCGGCCGCCCCGCTACGCTTGCTGCACCCCAGCGAACCAGCGGAGCATCATCGTGACCTCGTCCAGCAACCGGCCGGCCAACCCGATGGACGTGGAGGACGTCCGCACCCGCGTCAACGCGGCCCTCGCCGCGTTCATGGACGGCCAGTCGGCCCTGCTCGGCACGATCTCCCCGCAGTTGGTGCCCGCCGCCGACGCCCTGCGCGACTTCCTGCTGGACGGCGGCAAGCGGCTGCGCCCGGCCTTCTGCTACTGGGGCTGGCGCGCCGCGGGCGGCCGCGCCGACGGCGACGGGATCGCCAACGCGGCGGCCGCGCTGGAGCTGCTGCAGGCCAGCGCCCTGGTGCACGACGACCTGATGGACCGCAGCGACACCCGCCGCGGCCTGCCCTCGGTCCACCGGCGCTTCGAGGCGCTGCACCGGGACAGCGGCTGGCGCGGCGACCGCGAGCAGTACGGCGCCTCGGCCGCGGTGCTGCTCGGCGACCTGCTGCTGATCTGGTGCGACGAGCTGTTCCTGCGCTCCGGCCTGGACCCGGCCGCGGTGCTGGCCGCCAAGCCGAGGTTCGACCTGATGCGCACCGAGGTCATGCTCGGCCAGTACCTGGACGTGCTGGAGCCGGTGGCCGGCGACTCCGCCGACGAGGGCGCGCTGGAGCGGGCGCAGACCGTCCTGCACTACAAGTCGGCGAAGTACACGATCGAGCGGCCGCTCCAGGTCGGCGCCCTGCTGGCCGGGGCCGGGCCGGAGCTGGTCGAGGCGCTCGGCGCCTTCGGGCTGCCGCTGGGCGAGGCCTTCCAACTGCGGGACGACCTGCTCGGCGTCTTCGGCGACCCGGCCGTCACCGGCAAGCCCGCCGGGGACGACCTGCGCGAGGGCAAGCGCACCCTGCTGGTCGCCCACGCGATGCGCGCCCTGCCGCAGGCGGACGCGCGGCACCTGGACGCCCGGCTCGGCGCGCCGGACCTGGCCGCCGAGGAGGTCGCCGGGCTGCGCGAACTGGTCGCCCGCAGCGGGGCGCCCGAGCTGGTGGAGGCCCGGATCGAGGAGCTGATGCGGGAGTCGCTGGCGGCCCTCGCCGCCGCGCCGCTCGCCGACGAGCGGGCCCGTACGGTGCTGCTGGCGCTGGCCGAGGCCGCCACCGTGCGCAAGTACTGAGCGACGGCGACAGCCCCGGGCCGTCAGGGCGGGTCAGACCGCCGCGCGCACCCGGCGGGCGAGCTCGGCGGCGGCGGCCCGCGGGTCCTCCGCCGCGGTGATGGCCCGGACCACGACGATCCGGCGGGCGCCGGCGGCCAGCACCTCGTCCAGATTGCCGAGGTCGATCCCGCCGATCGCGAACCACGGCCGGTCGGTGGCCTGCTTCGCCGCGTACGAGACCAGGCCGAGGCCCGGCGCGTGGCGGCCCGGCTTGGTCGGGGTCGGCCAGACCGGGCCGGTGCAGAAGTAGTCCACGCCGGGCTCGGCGACCGCCGCGTCCACCTCGGACTCGGCGTGGCAGGAGCGTCCGATCAGCACGCCCTCGCCGAGGATCGCCCGGGCGGCCGGCACCGGCAGGTCGTCCTGGCCGAGGTGCAGCACGTCCGGCCGGGCCGCGTGGGCGACGTCGGCGCGGTCGTTGACGGCCAGCAGCTTGCCGTGCCGGCGGCAGGCGTCGGCGAAGACCTCCAGGGCCGCCAGCTCCTGCTTGGCCTCCAGGCCCTTGTCGCGGAGCTGGACGATGTCCACCCCGCCGGCCAGGGCCGCGTCCAGGAAGTCGGCCAGGTCGCCCTGCTCGCGCCGGGCGTCGGTGCACAGGTAGAGCCGGGCGTCGGCCAGCCGGGCGCGCAGCGGGTCCGCCGCCATCAGATCAGCATCGCCTGGGCGCGGCGCTTGACCTCGGTGCCGCGGTTCTCCCGGAGCGCCTGGATCGGGCTGCCGGGCAGCGACGGGTCCTCGGTGAAGAGCCACTCCAGGATCTCCGCGTCGTTGTACCCGCAGTCCCGCAGGACGGTCAGGGTGCCGGACAGGTGCTTGACCAGGCCCGGGCCGTCGATGAACGCCGCCGGGACCTGCAGCGACTTGTTCGGGCCGCGCCGGACGGCGACCAGGCCGCCGCTCTTGACCAGGTCACGCACTTCGGTGACCCGGACCCCCCACTGCTCCGAGATGTCGGGCAGGTACATCCAGTCGGTGACCAGGGCTTCAATCTTGCTTTCGATCTCACTCACGTCACCAGACTGCCACCTCTGCGGCCCGCCGCGCACCAGGCACTACCCCGCGACGGCTCCCTTGAGCGGCACCGAGGGGTCCGCGGCGAGCGCCCGGTCGAGCACCGCACCGCGTTCGATCAGCTTCCGGCCCTGGGTGAGGTCGCGCGGCCGGTCCACGGTCAGCAGGGCGCTCGGCGCCCCGTCGCGCAGCCAGAGCACCGACCAGGCGGCGTCCCGCGGGCTGCCGCGCCACAGCAGTTCGTCGCCCTCGGCATGCCGGCCGGCGTACTGGACCATCCGCCCGAACTGCTCGGACCAGAAGTACGGCACCGGGTCGTACGGCGCGTCCGCCCCGAGCACGGCGTCGGCCGCCGCCCCGCCGGACCGCAGCGCGTGGTCCCAGTGCTGCACGGCCAGCCGGGCGCCGGAGCGGGCCGACGGATAGCTGACGCAGTCCCCGGCCGCGAACACCCCGGGCAGGCCGGTGCGCAGCCGCCCGTCCACCACAACCGCGCCGGCCGCGTCCAGCTCGACGCCCGAACCGGCCAGCCAGCCGGTCGCGGGCCGGGCGCCGATGCCGACCACCACCTCGTCGGCCGGCAGGTGGGAGCCGTCGGCCAGCAGCACCGACCCCGGCTCGACGGCGGCCACGCCGACCCCGCAGCGCAGCTCGACCCCGGCCTCGGCGTACCAGGCGGCCATCGCCGCGCCGACTTCGGTCGGCAGCGCGCCCGGCACCGGCGCCGGACCGGCCTCGACCACGGTCACCGCGCAGCCGGCCTGGCGCGCGGCGGTGGACACCTCGGCACCGATCCAGCCCGCGCCGACCAGCACCAGCCGCAGCCCGGGGCGCAGCAGGGCGCGCAGCGCCAGGGCGTCGTCCAGGGTGTGCAGCAGGTGCGCGCGCTCGGCCCCGGGCAGGGCGCGCGGGGTGGCGCCGGTGGCGATCACCAGCGAGTCGTACGGCAGGTCGCCGCCGTCGGTGTGCAGCACGCCCGGGGTGAGGCCGGTGGCGCGGCGGCCGGTGAGCAGCTCGATGCCGAGCTGCCCGTAGTCGATGTCCAGGGTGGTGGCGTCGGCCTTGCCGAGCAGCACGTCCTTGGAGAGCGGCGGCCGGTCGTACGGCGCGTGCCGCTCCTCGCCGACCAGGACGATCCGCCCCCGCCAACCGCCCTGCCGCAGTCCCAGGGCGCACTGCGCCCCGGCCAGCCCGGCTCCGACGACGACCACCCGGTCCGTTCCGCTCAGCTCTGCCACGCCCGTCACTGTACTCAGCCCCACCGACCTCCCGTCCGCCCCGCCGTCCACCCTGCGTACGGCCCTTCGGCCGGGCCGACCCCCGGCGTTAAGGTGGTGGCACCACACGGGAGCCCGGCGGACCGGGCTGAGAGGCGGGCTGACACGGCCTGCGACCGTCCGAACCTGATCCGGGTCATACCGGCGAAGGGAGAAGAGCAGCTTTGTCACGCATGCCATCGGGCAGCCGCGCCGACGTGCTGGTGATCGGCGGGGGCGTCATCGGCCTCGCGGTCGCCTGGCGCGCCGCGCAGCGCGGGCTGCGGAACGTGGTCGTGGTCGACCCCGGCCACGGCCGGGGGGCGGCCGGGGTCGCCGCCGGGATGCTCGCCCCGGTCACCGAGCTGCAGTACGGCGAGGAGCCGCTGCTGCACCTGGGGATGGCCTCCAACCGGCGGTACGAGGGCTTCGCCGCCGAGCTCACCGAGGCCAGCGGCGGTCTGGACACCGGCTACCGCCGGTGCGGCACCGTCGCCGTCGCGCTGGACTCCGACGACCGCGAGGAACTGCGCGAACTGTACGCCTTCCACCAGCGGCTGGGCCTGGACTCCAGCTGGCTGACCGGCCGGGAGGCCCGTCGGCTGGAGCCGATGCTCGCCCCCGGGGTACGCGGCGGCCTGCACGCCGCGGACGACCACCAGGTCGATCCGCGCCGGCTGCTCACCGCCCTGGTCGCCGCCTGCGAGCGGGCCGGCGTCCGGCTGCACCGGGCCGAGGCCGTCGAGCTGCTGGTCGACGGCAGCCGCGCGGTCGGCGCCCGGCTGGACGACGGGGAGTCCGTGGCCGCCGAGCAGGTGGTCCTCGCCGCCGGCCCGCACAGCCACCGGCTGCCCGGCCTGCCCGAGGGGGTGCTGCCCGCGGTGCGCCCGGTGAAGGGGCAGATCGTCCGGCTGCGGATCCCGGACGCCTACCGGCCGTTCCTGTCCCGCAACGTCCGCGCGGTGGTGCGCGGCCGGCACCTGTACCTGGTGCCGCGCGAGAACGGCGAGCTGGTGATCGGCGCGACCACCGAGGAGCAGGGCTACGACACCACCGTCACCGCCGGCGGGGTGTACGAACTCCTGCGCGACGCCCACGAGTTGGTCCCGGGCATCACCGAACTCCCGCTGGTCGAGACCTCCGCCGGGTTGCGCCCCGGCTCCCCGGACAACGCTCCGCTGCTGGGCCCGACCGCCCTGCCCGGACTGGTCGCCGCCACCGGCCACTACCGCAACGGCGTGCTGCTCACCCCGGTGACCGCCGACCTGCTCGCCGACTACCTGGCGACCGGCGAAGTCCCCGAGTCGGCAAGGCCGTTCGCACCCACCCGGTTCTCCCCCGCATCCCCCGTCGCGAAGGCCTCCGCATGACCGAGATCGCCCTGACCGAGATCGACCTGACCGTCAACGGCGAGCCCCGCCGGGTGCCCGCCACGACCACCCTCGCCGAACTGGTGGCCACCGTCAGCGCCGCCAACACCGGCGTCGCCGCCGCCCTCAACGAGGCCGTGGTGCCGCGCAGTTCGTGGCCCGGGACGACACTGGACACCGGCGACCGGATCGAGATCCTGACCGCCGTCCAGGGAGGCTGAACCATGGCCGACGACCTGCTGACCATCGCCGGGACGACCTTCTCCTCCCGGCTCATCATGGGCACCGGCGGCGCGCCGAGCCTGGAGGTCCTGGAGCGCGCCCTGCTCGCTTCCGGCACCGAGCTGACCACCGTGGCCATGCGCCGGGTCGACGCGAGCACCCAGGGCTCCGTCCTGGACGTGCTGACCCGCAACGGCGTCCGGGTGCTGCCCAACACGGCCGGCTGCTTCACCGCCGGCGAGGCCGTGCTGACCGCCCGGCTGGCCCGCGAGGCGCTCGGCACCGACTGGGTGAAGCTGGAGGTGATCGCGGACGAGCGCACCCTGCTGCCGGACCCGATCGAGCTGCTGGACGCCGCCGAGACGCTGGTCGACGACGGCTTCACGGTGCTCCCGTACACCAACGACGACCCGGTGCTGGCCCGCAAGCTGGAGGACGTCGGCTGCGCGGCGGTCATGCCGCTGGGCTCGCCGATCGGCTCCGGGCTGGGCATCCGCAACCCGCACAACTTCCAGCTGATCGTGGAGGGCGCCGGCGTCCCGGTGATCCTGGACGCGGGCGCCGGCACCGCCTCCGACGTCGCGCTGGCGATGGAGCTGGGCTGCTCCGCGGTGATGCTCGCCTCCGCGGTGACCCGGGCTCAGGACCCGGTGCTGATGGCCGAGGCGATGCGGCACGCCGCCGAGGCGGGCCGGCTCGCCCACCGGGCCGGCCGCATCCCGCGCCGCTTCCACGCCGAGGCCTCCTCGGCGATGGCCGGCCGGGCCGACCTGGACACCCGGGAGCGGCCGGCGTTCTGAACCGGCGCGGGCCCGTCCCGCATGTCACAAGCCGGTCCCGGAGGCGGTGTCCGCCGGGACCGGCCCGCGCCCGCCCCACTAGACTCCCCCGGGTGGACATGGCATTGCACGACCCCCTGATCGGTACCGTGCTCGACAACCGGTACCGGGTCGAGCAGCGCATCGCCACCGGCGGGATGTCCACCGTCTACCGGGGCACCGACACCCGGCTGGACCGGGTGGTCGCCCTCAAGGTGATGCACCCCCAGCTGGCCGGTGACGAGGGCTTCACCGCCCGCTTCATCCGCGAGGCCAAGGCGGTCGCCAAGCTCTCCCACCCCAACGTGGTCAACGTCTTCGACCAGGGCGCGGACGGCGGAAACGTTTTCCTCGCCATGGAGTACGTGCCCGGCCGCACCCTGCGCGACCTGCTGCGCGACCGCGGCGCACTGTCCGTCCGGGCCGCGCTGGACGTGCTGGAGCCGGTGCTCGCCGCCCTCGGTGCCGCCCACCGGGCCGGACTGGTGCACCGGGACGTCAAGCCGGAGAACGTGCTGATCACCGAGAGCGGCCTGGTCAAGGTCGCCGACTTCGGCCTGGTCCGGGTGCTCGGCAGCGCCGACGGCGCGCCCACCTCGACCAGCACCGCCACCGGCGGCACCGTCATGGGCACGGTCTCCTACCTGGCCCCCGAGCAGATCCTCCCGGACGCCCCGACCGACCAGCGGGTCGACGTCTACGCGGCCGGCATCCTGCTCTACGAGATGCTCACCGGCCGCCGCCCGCACACCGGCGACAACCCCGTCCAGGTCATGTACAAGCACCTGCACGAGGACGTCCCCGCCCCCTCGCTGACCGCCCCCGCCGTCGCCCCGGCCCTGGACGCCATAGTGGCCGGCGCCTGCGCCCGGGCCGCCGACGCCCGCCCGTACGACGCGGTGGAGCTGCTCGCCGCCCTCCAGCGGGTCCGCCGCACGCTCACCCCCGAGGAACTGGACGCCGAGCCGCCCGCCTCCACCCGGCCCAGCCCGCGCTACCCGACCAGCGAGCCGACCTCGGTGATCCAGCCGCTGCCCCGGCCCGTCGACGCCCCGCCCGCGGAGCGCACCAGCGTGCTGGACGTACCGGCCGAGCTGCTGGACCAGCTGCTGGTCGAGCCCCGCCCGTACGACGAGCCGACCCCGGTCCGGCCCCGTCGGCCGGGCCGGACGCGCCGCCTCCCGCGCAAGCCGCTGATCTGGGCGGCCGCGCTGACCGCCCTGGTGCTGGCGGTCGGCGGCGTCACGTACGGGATCTCCGAGGGGCTGTACGGCTCGGTGCCGAGCGTGCTCGGCAAGGACCGGGCGCAGGCGCAGCGGATCCTGGACGGGGAGGGCATGCACGGGCGGTTCGTCGAGGTGTTCAGCGAGTCCGTCCCGGCCGGACAGGTGATCTCCACCGACCCCGGGGTGGGCGCGCGCACCCGCAAGAGCGACTCGGTGACGGTCACCCTCTCCAAGGGCCCCAAGCGGATCGCCGTGCCGGACGTCACCGGCAAGAGCGCGGACGACGCGGCCGCCGCCCTGGCCGGCGCCCAGCTGACCAGGGGCGGGGTGACCCAGACCTACAACGACTCCGTGCCGGAGGGCTCGGTGATCAGCAGCAGCCCGGCCGCCGGGCAGCTGCTGCAGGAGAACGCCGCGGTCTCGCTGGTGGTCAGCAAGGGCATGGTGCCGGTCCCGGACGTCAGCGGGATGAGCCGGGACGACGCCCAGCGGGCACTGCAGTCGGCGGGCTTCACGATGAAGGCCTCGACCGACTGGACGCTCGGCATGGGCAAGGTGGGCAGCCAGTCCCCGGCGGCCGGCGAACGGCGCCCGCAGAAGTCCGTGGTGACGGTCAACTTCTCGCTGTTCTAGCGGAGTTCGGGGCCAGACACGGCTTTCCGACACGGCTCGGGGCTCAGCGCAGCGGCCCGTCGCCCGGCTCCTCCTGGTAGGAGTAGCGCTGCTCCCGCCACGGGTCGGCCCGGTTGTGGTAGCCGCGCTCCTCCCAGAAGCCGCGCCGGTCGGCCCGCATGTACTCCACCGCACGCACCCACTTGGGGCCCTTCCACGCGTAGAGCCGCGGCACCACCAGGCGCACCGGGAAGCCGTGTTCGGCGGTGAGCGCCTCGCCGTTGCGGTGGGTGGCGAGCAGGGTGTGCGGGTCGGCGAAGTCGGCCAGCCGCAGGTTGGCGCTGTAGCCGTACTCGGCCCAGACCATCACATGGGTGACACCGGGCGCGGGGGGCACCAGGTCGAGCAGGAGGGCCGCGGGCACGCCGGTCCACTCGTTGCCGGGCATCGAGAACTTGGTGACGCAGTGCAGGTCGGCGACCACGGTGGTGCGCGGCAGGGCGTTGAAGGCGGCGAAGTCCCAGCTGTGCTTCTCCGCCGAGGCGGTGGCCCCGAACACCTGGAGGTCCCAGGTCAGCGGCTTGAAGCGGGGCACCGGCCCGTAGTGCAGGGCGGGCCAGCCGCGCTGCACGCGCTGGCCCGGCGGGAGGCTCGGGTCAGACGGTGGAAGCGGTTCTTGTTCGGACTGACCCATGGCTCCATGGTGACAGACGGCGGACGGGCCACGGCGCGCGCCCCTTGGCCCCGGTTCACGCCCCGCCCATACGGGCCAATGGTCGGTCGCACACTCCCCACTTCCACCCAAATCGGATATTCCGACACATGTCCTAGTGAGTGTGAACTTACTGGAATTTCCTCCCGATACGGTGCCAGGATGCGCAGCGCAGGACTCACCGCAGGACGTAACGCAGGGAGGCAGCACCATGCAGGGCGACCCGGAGGTCATCGAGTTCCTCAATGAGCAACTCACGGCCGAGCTGACCGCGATCAACCAGTACTTCCTGCACGCCAAGATGCAGGAGAACTTCGGCTGGACGAAGCTCGCCAAGTACACCCGGCACGAGTCCTTCGACGAGATGAAGCACGCCGAGACGCTCACCGACCGGATCCTGTTCCTGGAGGGGCTGCCCAACTACCAGCGGCTGTTCCACGTCCGGATCGGCCAGACGGTCAAGGAGATGTTCGAGGCGGACCGCCAGGTCGAGGTCGAGGCGATCGACCGGCTCAAGCGCGGGATCGTGGTGATGCGGGCCAAGAACGACGTCACCTCGGCGAACATCTTCGAGGACATCCTGGCCGACGAGGAACACCACATCGACTACCTCGACACCCAGCTGGAGCTCCTGGAGAAGCTCGGCGAGGCGCTCTACCTCGCCCAGGTGATCGAGCAGCCGGAGTCCTGAGGCCCGGCGGCCCCGGCCTCAGGCCACCCGCAGCGGGGCCACCGGCGCGATCGGGGCCGGCGGGCCCGGCTTCGAAACGGCCGGCGCGGGCGCGTCCTGGACCTCCGGGTCGGCGAGGCCGAGCTTCGCGGCCAGCCGGGCGGTCGGGCAGGGCCGGGCGCCGTGCTCGCCGAGCAGGGCCTGGATCCGGCGCACGCAGGACCCGCAGTCCGTGCCGGCCTTGCAGCCCTTGGCTATCTGGCGGGGACTGCCGGCGCCCCCGTCGATCGCCTTCTTCACCTGGTCCTCGGTGACCGCATGGCACATGCACACGTACATCGCGGTCTCTCCCGGGGTGAAGCGCCGTGGGGCACGGAGTGGATCTTGACTAAGGATTGCCTTAGCTCACTAAGCCTCACCTTACCCGGCGATCCGGGTACGAAAAAGCCCCTCCGGGCTCGGAAATCCCGAAATCCGGAGGGGCCTTCGTCACATCTGGCCTGGTCAAGCCCTACTGGCCGCGGTACATCTCCGCCACCAGGAACGCCAGGTCCAGCGACTGGCTGCGGTTGAGCCGCGGGTCGCAGGCCGTCTCGTACCGCTGGTGCAGGTCGTCGACCAGCACCTCGTCGCCGCCGCCGACGCACTCGGTGACATCGTCGCCGGTCAGCTCCACGTGGATGCCGCCCGGGTGGGTGCCGAGCGCGCGGTGGACCTCGAAGAAGCCCTTGACCTCGTCCAGCACGTCGTCGAAGCGCCGGGTCTTGTGACCGCTGGACGCCTCGAAGGTGTTGCCGTGCATCGGGTCGCAGATCCACACCGGCTTGGCGCCGGAGGCGGTGACCTTCTCCAGCAGGGTGGGCAGGTGGTCGCGGATCTTGCCCGCACCCATCCGGGTGATGAAGGTCAGACGGCCGGGCTCGCGCTCCGGGTCCAGCTTCTCGATCAGGGCGAGCGCCTCGTCCACCGAGGTGGTCGGGCCCAGCTTGACCCCGATCGGGTTGCGGATCTTGGAGGCGAACTCGATGTGCGCGTGGTCCAGCTGCCGGGTGCGCTCACCGATCCACACCATGTGGCCGGAGACGTCGTACAGGTCGCCGGTGCGCGAGTCCACGCGGGTCAGCGCGGTCTCGTAGTCGAGGACCAGTGCCTCGTGCGAGGAGAAGAACTCGACGGTCTTGAACTCCTCCGGGGCCACCCCGCAGGCGTTCATGAACGCCAGGGCGTTGTCGATCTCCCGGGCGAGCTGCTCGTAGCGCTGGCCGGCCGGCGAGTTGCGCACGAAGTCCTGGTTCCAGGCGTGCACCTGGCGCAGGTCGGCGTAACCACCGGTGGTGAAGGCGCGCACCAGGTTCAGCGTCGCGGCGGACGCGTTGTACATCCGCTTGAGCCGCTCCGGGTCCGGAATCCGGGACTCGGGGGTGAACTCGAAGCCGTTCACCGAGTCGCCGCGGTAGACCGGCAGGGTCACGCCGTCCCGGGTCTCGGTCGACTTCGAGCGCGGCTTGGAGTACTGGCCGGCGATCCGGCCGACCTTCACGACCGGCACCGAGGCGGCGTACGTCAGCACGGCGGCCATCTGGAGCAGGGTCTTCAGCTTGTTGCGGATGTGCTCCGCCGAGACGCCGTCGAAGGCCTCGGCGCAGTCGCCGCCCTGTAGCAGGAACGCTTCCCCACGCGCCACGGCTCCGAGCCGGGCGCGCAGCTGGTCGCACTCGCCGGCGAAGACGAGCGGCGGATAGGAGGCGAGCTCCGCAAGGGTCTTGCGCAGAGCCTCTTGGTCCGGCCATTCAGGCTGCTGCGCCGCGGGCAGGGACTGCCAGGGGTGGCCAGTCCTCGTTGTCTCAGTCGTTGCGGTCACACGGCAAGGCTACGGGGTGGCGCGAGCGATTCGTGACCATTGCCCGAGGGATGAGACACGTCTCGGACATTGAACGTGAGCCGCCTCACCCGCACGGCCCCATCCGCTACGCTCGACCCATGCACGCGCCCCACAACCACTCCTGGTGGTGGGCCTCCCCCCTGGGTGGCCCACCGATCGCGCGTTCCTAGACGAACACGACGGCCGCCCCTCGGGGCGGCCGTCGTGCGTCCGAGCCGACGGCCCTCCGGGAGCGGAACCAGCACCGCCTCGCCATCCACCCCGGAAGGAAGCCGTACTCGTGACCACCCCTGCCGAGCTGCTCGCCCGTCTCACCGCCCCCGACGCGCCCGCCTTCGCCCTGCTGCACCGCCGCACCCCCCGGCACGCCCCGGACACCGTCGAGGTGCTGCTGGGCACCGTCGACAGCTACGAGCGCCTCGCCGACCTGCCGGTCCGCTCCGGCGTCCCGTCCGCCGGCCCCGTGCACGACCTGCTCGCGCTGGTCCCGTACCGGCAGATCCGCGAGCGCGGCTTCGAGGCCCACGACGACGGCACCCCGTTGCAGGCCCTCGCGGTGGCCGAGCAGTACGCCCTGCCGTTGGCCGGATTCACCGCCGCCCTGCCACAGGAGCCGGTCAACCTGTCCGACGGCGCCTTCGACGTGGACGACGAGGCGTACGCGGCGATCGTCCGCCGGGTGATCGAGGACGAGATCGGCAACGGCGAGGGCGCCAACTTCGTGATCCGGCGCGACTTCCACGCCACCTTGGAGGACTTCTCGCCCGCGCTCGCCCTCTCGCTGTTCCGCCGACTGCTGGAGCAGGAGCGCGGCGCGTACTGGACCTTCCTGGTGCACACCGGGAACCGTCCTGCCGGCGGCGGGCCGAGTCGCATCCTGGTCGGGGCCTCCCCCGAGGTGCACGTCCGGCAGAGCGGCGGCACCGTCGTGATGAACCCGATCTCCGGCACCTACCGCTATCCGGCCGGCGGTGCCGACCTCGACTCGCTGCTGCAGTTCCTCCGCGACCCCAAGGAGCTGGAGGAGCTCACCATGGTGGTCGACGAGGAACTGAAGATGATGTGCACGGTCGGCGACCTCGGCGGCCAGGTGCTCGGCCCCCGGCTCAAGGAGATGTCCCACCTCGCCCACACCGAGTACGAGCTGCGCGGCCGCACCTCGATGGACGTCCGCGAGGTGCTGCGCGAGACGATGTTCGCCGCCACCGTCACCGGCAGCCCGGTGCAGAACGCCACCCGGGTGATCCGGCGCTACGAGCCGCACGGCCGCGGCTACTACTCCGGCGCGCTCGCCCTGATCGGGCGCTCCGCGAGCGGCGGGCAGCTGCTGGACTCGCCGATCTGCATCCGCACCGCCGACATCGACCCGGCCACCGGACGGCTGGTCGTCCGGGTCGGCGCCACCCTGGTGCGCCACTCCGTCCCCGAGTCCGAGGTCGCCGAGACCCACGCCAAGGCCGCCGGGGTGCTCACCGCGATCGGCGCCCGGCCCGCCCCCGCCCGGCCGCCCCGCCCCGGCGGGCCCCGGCTCGCCGACGACCACCGGGTCCAGGCCGCGCTGGACTCCCGCCGGGCCGACCTCGCCCCGTTCTGGCTGCGGATGCAGACACCGTCCCAGGTCACCGAGGCCCTGCCGACCCTGGTCGTGGACGGCGAGGACACCTTCACCTCGATGCTGTCCCACCTGCTGACCTCGCTCGGCCACCGGGTCGGCGTGGTCCGCTTCGACCAGCCGGGCCTGCGCGACCTGGTCGCGGCGCACCGCGGCCCGCTGGTGCTCGGCCCCGGCCCGGGCGACCCGGCGCTCGCCGAGGACCCCAAGATGGCGGTGCTGCGCCCGGTCGTCGCGGACGCCCTGGCCGCCGTCCGCTCCGGCGCCCGGACCGCCCCGCTGCTCGCGGTCTGCCTCAGCCACCAGCTGCTCGCCGCCGAACTCGGGCTCGCACTGGGCCGCAAGGCCGTCCCGTACCAGGGCGCCCAGGAGGGCATCGACCTGTTCGGCACCAAGCGGACGGTCGGCTTCTACAACACCTTCACCGCGCGCTGCTCGGACGGGGACGCCGCCCGGCTCGCCGCCGAGGGCGTCGAGGTCGCCCGGGACACCGTCACCGGCGACGTCCACGCGCTGCGCGGCCCCGGCTTCGCAAGCCTGCAGTTCCACCCGGAGTCGGTACTCACCCGGGACGGCGTGGACATCGTCGCCGCCCTGCTGCGCGAGGCCACGGCCGTACGGGGTTGAGGACTCCGGGCCGGTCCCGGGCGTCCGCCGCCCGGGACCGGCCCGATCCACCCGAGGCGCCCTACAGCTCCTCGTCCAGCCCCTGCTCGATCGCGTACCGGACCAGCTCCACCCGGTTGTGCAGCTGCAGCTTGCCCAGCGTGTTCTGCACATGGTTCTGCACCGTCCGGTGCGACAGCACCAGCCGGTCGGCGATCTGCCGGTACGACAGGCCCTTGGCCACCAGCCGCAGCACCTCGGTCTCCCGGGTGGTCAGCTGCGGGACGGCCGGCGCCGAGGCCGGGGCCGGCTCGGCGGCCAGCCGGCGGAACTCGCCGAGCACCAGCCCGGCCAGACCGGGCGTGAACACCGCGTCGCCGACGGCCGTCCGGCGCACCGCGTCCAGCAGCTCCTCCCGGCCGGCCGACTTCACCAGGTAGCCGGTCGCGCCGGACTTCACCGCCTCCAGCACGTCCTGGTGCTCGCCGCTGGCCGACAGCACCAGCACCCGCACCGCCGGGTCGTGCCCGACCACCTGGCGGCACACCTCGGCACCGGGCAGGCCGGGCAGGTTGAGGTCCAGCACCACGACCTGCGGCGAGCAGGCCCGGGCACGGCGCACCGCCTCCTCGCCGTCTCCCGCCGTGGCCACCACGTCCAGGCCCGCCTCGGCCAGGTCGCGCGAGACGGCGTCCCGCCACATCGGGTGGTCGTCCACCACCATCACCCGCACCGGCCGGTCGGCGGTCGCCGGCTGATCGGTCATCGCCTGATCGGTCATCGGCTGGTCGGTCATGCAGAGGCCTTCCTAGGGACGCGCAGTTCGACCTCGACGCCCTCCCCGGGCGCCGAGTACAGCTCGGCCGTGCCGCCGAGGTCCAGCACCCGGCCCCGGATCGACTGGGAGACGCCCAGCCGCCCGGCCCGCTCCGCCTCGCCGAGCCGGCCGGGGGCGTAGCCCGGGCCGTCGTCGCGGATGCTGACCGTGACGGCTTCCGGCTCGTCCTCCACCAGGATCCAGGCCCGGGCCGAATCCCCGGCGTGCTTGCGGACGTTGTCGACGGCGGCCCCGACCGCCGCGGCGAGCTCGCCCGCCGCCGGGCCGGGCAGCAGCACCGGGGTGCCGGGGGCGGAGAGGGTGATCCGCTCGTCGGCGTAGCGGCGCAGCAGTGCGGTGAGGTCGTGCGGCCCGGCCGGGTCGGGCTCCTCGGCCCGGTCCGCCTCCGGCAGCCGCTGGGCCGGGAGCGGGCCGCCGGTCATCAGGGCCCGCAGCGCGCGCTCCTGCTCGCCGGCGAGGCGGCCCAGCTCCGCGAAGTCCCCACCGTCGACGCTGCCGCCGTTGCCGGCGGCGCCGCTGACGCCCAGTTCGGCGCCCCGGCGCTGGACCAGGGCGAGCACCTGGAGCACGCCGTCGTGGATGTCCCGGGAGAGCCGTTCGCGCTCCCGGGTGGCCGCCTCGACCTGGAGCGCCCGGGTGAGGGTGGCCTCGCTGGCGCGGGCCAGTTCGATCACGTACCCGATGGCGCAGCCGGCCACCAGCAGCAGCACGATGTTGTGGACGTTGTCGCCGGTCGGGCCGCCGTGGCCGAGGATGTTGGCGACCCCGATCACCGCGCCGACCGCCGCCGCCGGGCGCCAGCCGCCCTTGGCGGCGAAGCCGAGGACGGTGCCGGCGGCCCAGATGGTCGGCAGGGTGGGCGCGCCGTGGCTGATCCGGGCCGGTGCGTCGGTCATCCCGCTCATCACGATGCCGGTCACGGCAAGGGACAGGTCGAAGCCGAGGACGTACCAGGTGCAGCGCTGCGGGTTGGCGAAGGCCCGGGTGCTGGCGAGCGTCCAGAGGATGAGCGCGCCGAAGTAGATCCAGCCCGCGACCGGGTGCAGGAAGTGCAGGTACGAGTTGAAGTACCGCAGCAGCGCGTAGCAGAGGGCCAGCACCCGGAAGTACGAGATCGCCTTCCACAGCGGGAGTTCGACGGACATGCCGCCGGCCGCCATCGCGCCGCCCACCGCGGCACCCGTACTCGCGCCCTCCGCCATGTCCCGGCCCCTCCCCTGGACCCGACCGGGCCGGTCAGGCCGACCCGGTCCCGTTCTGCTCCTGCTGGTCCTGCTGTCCGGCCTTCTCCGCCTCGGCCTTCTCGGCTTCGGCGGCCTCGGCCTTCTCCGCCTTGGCGGCGGCCCGGCGCTCGGCGTCGGCCTTCTTCTTCTCGTCCGCGATCTGCCGCTTGGCGGCCGTCGCGTAGATGTCCACGTACTCCTGGCCGGAGAGCCGCATGATCTCGTACATCACCTCGTCCGTCACCGAACGGAGGATGAAGCGGTCGTTCTCCATGCCGTGGTAGCGGGAGAAGTCCAGCGGGCGGCCGATCCGGATGCCCGGGCGGATGCCGAAGTTGGGGACCACCTGGCCGGGCGGCTGCACCTTCTCGGTGTCGATCATGGCGACCGGGATGACCGGGGCGCCGGTGGCCAGCGCCACCCGTGCCAGGCCGCCGACCTTGCCGCGGTACAGCTTGCCGTCGGGCGAGCGGGTGCCCTCGGGGTAGACGCCGAACAGCTCGCCGCGGTCCAGCACCGCGATGGCGCTGCGGATCGCGGCCTCGCCGGCCCCGCGCACGCCCGAGCGGTCCACCGGCAGCTGGCCGACGCCCTTGAAGAAGGCGGCGGTCAACCGGCCCTTGAGGCCGGGGGTGTTGAAGTACTCGGCCTTCGCGATGAAGGTCACCCGGCGCCTGATCAGCGCGGGGAAGAAGAACGAGTCCGAGAAGGAAAGGTGGTTGCTCGCGATGATCGCCGCACCTTCGGTGGGGATGTTCTCCTCACCCTCGATCCACGGCCGGAAGAAGATCCGAAGCAGTGGCGCGACGATCATCTTCATCAGTCGGTAGAACAACCCGGGCCTCCTGTTATGCGGACCGGTCGATCCTAATGCCCCGCGGCCGCCCGCTGTGCCCGGGCCCGCCGTAGGGGGTGTACGTCCCGGCGCGGGGCGTGGGACGATGCGGATTCCGCAGCTTCCCCCTCCAGCGTCCCCTCCCCCAGCGCCACCCGCCCGCGAAGGAGTCCGCCATGCCGCTGCTGCCCGGTGCCGAACCCTACCGCCACCAGGGCGGACCGGTCGGAGTGCTGCTGTGCCACGGCTTCACCGGGTCCCCGCAGTCGCTGCGGCCATGGGCCGAGGAACTGGCGGCCGCCGGGTTCACCGTCTCGCTGCCGTTGCTGCCGGGGCACGGCACGCGTTGGCAGGACATGCAGGTCACCCGGTGGGAGGACTGGTACGCGACGGTCGAGCGCGAGCTGCTGACCCTCGCCGAGGAGTGCGAGCAGGTCTTCGTCTGCGCGCTGTCGATGGGCGGCGCGCTGGCGCTGCGGCTGGCCGCGCTGAACGGGCCGACGGTCTCCGGGCTGGTGCTGGTCAACCCGTCGGTGCGCTCGGACAACCCCGCCGGGGTACTGCTGCCGGTACTGCGGCACCTCGTGCCGAGCATCCCGGGGATCGCGAACGACATCCAGAAGCCGGGCGCCCAGGAGCTCGGCTACGACCGGACGCCGCTGCACGCCGCCTGGTCGCTGAGCCGGCTGTGGCAGGAGGTCCAGCTGCGGCTGCCCGAGGTGACCCAGCCGGTGCTGCTCTTCCACAGCCCGCAGGACCACGTGGTCTCGCCGGCCAACTCGGAACTGGTGCTGGCCCGGATATCCTCGACCGACGTGACGGAGCGGCTGTGCCAGCGCAGCTTCCACGTCGCGACGCTGGACCACGACGCGGCGGAAATATTCGCGGCGAGCCTGGACTTCATCCGACGGCTGGCTCCCGCGCACGCGGCGGGCGCCGACAGGGCCGAATCCGACGATCACCATGGCTGAAGGGCCGGAAGTGCACGAGAGCAGCACGGCGGGCGGCGGGGACGACAAGCCCCGCGAGGACGGCGCGCGGACGGACGGCGTGCCGAAGGACGCCACCGTCCACGGGGACGGCACCGTCCAGGGCGGCCCGGCCGCCGAGGGCACGGCGGCCGACGGCGCCGCGCCGACCGGGGAGGGCGCTGAGGCGGACGCCCCCGCGCCCGTGGAGTCCCGCCCGCGCCGCAGCGCCCCCGAGCGCAGCCAGGCCGAGCAGGACGCGATCTTCGCCGCCCTGGTCGCCCAGTTCGACGACCCGGTCGACCTCACCAACCCCAACTGGCCCGAGGTCGAGAACCTCCGGGCGCAGAACGAGCTCAAGGGCGGCTTCAAGGACGGCGTCGGCCCCAAGCCGGGCCAGGACGCCGGGGACGACCTCTCGGACCTCGCCCCGCAGCCCCGCTCCCGCTCCGGCCGCCCCGTCCTCCCGGCCGCCGGCCCGGGTCCGCGTGACTTCGAGCTGGCCGAGGAGACCGACGAGGGCCACTTCGTCCCGCCGGAGCCCCCGCCGCTGCCGGCCGCCGACGTGACGGCCAAGTTCGCCTGGCTGGCGGTGCTCGGCGGCCCGGCCCTGCTGCTGATCGACGCGGTGGTGTGGCGGGAGATCTCCGGCTGGCCCGCCTGGGTCGGGGTCACCGCCTTCCTCGGCGGCTTCGTCACCCTGGTCGCCCGGATGAAGGACCGCGACGAGGACGAGCCGGAGGACCCGGACCACGGCGCGGTCGTCTAGCGCCGGACTCCCCGGGGCGGGGGGAACTCCAGCACGGCCAGCACCGGCAGGTGGTCGGTCGCGGCCCGCAGGTCCGCCCCGGTGACGCCGGGCAGCCCGTGCGGCACCCCGCAGCCGAGGACGGTGATCCCGGGCGTGGCGAAGACCGCGTCGATCCGCTGGTAGGGGTTCTCCGGGACGGACGTGAACTCGCCGCCCCAGGGCGCGGTCGGGTACCCGTCCCACATCCGGGAGGCCAGCAGCTGCCAGCCCGGCCCGTCCGGGTGCTCGTTGAAGTCCCCTGCCACGACGCCGTGTTCGGAGATCGCGAGCTGGTCGAGCAGCAGCTCGAACTGCCCGTACCGCTCCTCCGGGTCCAGGCTGAGGTGGCAGCTGGTGACGGTGAAGGGCGCGGTGCCGGGCAGGCGCAGCAGCGCGGTGGCGAAGCCGCGCGCGTGCAGGCCGCGGGTCTTGGGCAGCAGCCGGTCGTGCACGCCCAGCAGCTCCACCGCGCCGGGCCGGCCGAGCAGCAGCGGGCCGGCGGCGGTGCGGCCGCCCCCGGCCAGCACGACCGTCCCGGTGCTCCGGGCCAGCCAGGCGGCCTGGCCCTCGGGGCGCCAGTAGCGCGGTGACTCCTGGACGCAGACCAGGTCGGGCGCGCAGGCCCGGATCACCCGTGCCAGCGCCCGCCGGTCGTCGCGCAGCGAGCGGATGTTGTAGCTGAGCAGGCGCAGTCGGCGCGGGCCGCCCGGCGGCGGTTCGGTGGGCGCGGCGGTCATGGTCCTCCCCTGGTGCGGTGTCACTGGGAGAGACCGTAGTGCGACGGCGGCGGCGCGTCCGGGATTGGTCGGGGCCCGGTCGCACCGCCGCCGGCGGTCTGGACTGCTGTGGAACGGTCAGGTGCGGGCGAGGTCCGCCGCGCCGACGATGCCGGCCGCGGAGCCCATGGAGGCCAGCACGACCTCGGCGCGGGGGCGGTGCACCCCGCCGGTCAGGTAGTGCTCGAAGGCCTTGGCGACCGGGTCGAGCAGCAGCCGGCCGGAGTCGGAGACTCCGCCGCCGAGGACGAACACGCCCGGGTCGAACAGCGCGGCGAGGTCGGCCATGCCGCGGCCCAGCCAGTCGGCGAGCTCGGCGTAGCACTCCAGGGCGAGCGGGTCGCCGTCCTCGGCCGCCTCGGTGATGTGGATGCCGCGGATGGTCTCGGCGACGCCGTCGTTGAGGTCCAGCATCCGCTTGCCGCGCACCGGGTCGGCCGCGGCCTTCTCCCGGCCGTAGCGGCGCAGTGCGCGCCCGGAGCCGTACTGCTCCCAGCAGCCCTTGCCGCCGCAGCCGCACTGGAGGCCGTCCGGGACCATGTTGAGGTGGCCGATCTCTCCGGCCACGCCGAAGCGGCCGCGGTGCAGGCGCCCGTCGAGGACGATGCCGCCGCCGATGCCGGTGCCGACGGTGATCAGCACCATGTCCTGGTGGTCGGCGGCCGCGCCGAAGCGGAACTCGGCCCAGGCCGCGCAGTTGGCGTCGTTCTCGACCACCGTGGACAGGCCGGTGAGCTCCTCGATCCGGCCGCGCAGCGGCTCGTTCTCCCAGTCGATGTTGGGCGCGAAGATCACCGTGGAGCGGTTGCTGTCGACGAAGCCGGGGGCGCCGACGCCGACGGCAGTGACATCGGGGTGCTGCTCCTTGAGCTCGCGCACGGCCTGCGCGATGGCGTCGACGGCCCACTGGGGGTCGGCCGGGGTGGGGACCCGGGTCCGGGCCAGGATCGCACCCGCCTCGTCGACCACGCCTGCCGCGATCTTGGTCCCGCCGACATCGACGCCGATGGTCAGAGCCATGTGTCCCTCAGCTATTCACTCGTTCCCGCTGGACGGAACGGTACCGCCCAACCCTGCCCCCGTACACAGCCTCGCATACATTATCCGAAGACAATTCCGGGACAGCCGGGCCGTGATGCTTCAAAAGTCGTATCGAATTTCCTTCTTAGTGACGTACGAGAGCGGCTCGATCACGCTGCGGAAGTTACGGATTCACTGCTTGGCGGACGGCCCGTCATCCCCGTCGGCGCCCTCGGGCCGACCGGGTGCGTCGAGGTCGATCTTCTCCACCGGCGCCCCCTCCCCGGCCGTCCAGCGCTGCTCGTGCCCGGCCACCGCGGCGCGGTAGGCGGCCAGCAGCTCGGCGCCCGCGGCGGCCAGCCCGGAGCCGGCCGCGGCGAGGTGGGAGTAGACCTCCGGCTGCTGGGTGCGCAGGCGGTCGGCCAGCCCGGAGAGGGTGATCAGGGTGGTGGCGCCGGTCTCCTGCGCCTTCTCGCCGACGGCGGTGGCGAACCGGCGCACCTCGTCCACCAGCGGGCCCAGCTCCGGCCCGAACGGGTGGGACGGCCCGCCGCCCTGCTCCGCGCCGGGCTCGGTACGGTCGTCGGTGCTGGTCATCGCGGACGCCTCCTCAGCCGTGGCCGCACCCCGCGGCCCCTTGCGGCCCGACGCTACCCGACCGGCCGTACCCCGGGCCCCGCCGATCGGCCCGGAGGCCCGGAGGCCGGAAGGCCCGTCAGCCCTGCGGCCAGAGCGAAGGGTCGGGTGCGAACCGCACCGACAGCACGCCCTCGTGCAGCCCCGCCCCGGCCACCGTGCAGCGGCGCAGCGCGGCGGGCAGCGGGAGCACCCGGCGGTGGGCGCCGAGGCCGACCACCAGGTCGTCGCCCCGGCGGACCAGGTCCAGCCCGGAGCGGTCGGCGCCGGGCAGGTCCAGGTGCCAGACCAGCAGGCCCTCCTCGGCGAGCCGGTCCTCGACCGGCCAGGGCTGCGGTTCGAGCCGCTCGGGGCCCGGCCCGTCCCCGTACAGGCGGTCGGCGACGGCCTCCAGGGTGCCCTCGGCCAGGCCGGTGACCAGCACCGGGGCGTCGGTCTCGGCGGCGAGCCGGTCCAGCTCCTCCTGCCGGCGGCGGGCCAGCTCGGCCAGCCAGGGGTCGGGCGAGGCGAGCGCGGCGGGCGGCAGCGCGCCGTGCACCACGACGGCGTCCGGCCGGTGGCCGTACAGCGCGAGCCCGGCCCGGACCCGGCGCAGCTGCTCGTACGGGTGGCCGTCGGCGGAGACGACCAGGCGCACGCTGGTGCCCGGGTCGCTGATCGCGGCGCGGGACTCGGCGAGCACCGCGGCGGCCCTGGTGCGCCCCTCGTAGAGCCACTCGGCGGGCATCGGGACGCCGGCCAGCCCGGCCAGCAGCGGGCGCAGTGCGCGGGCGGCCTGCCGCTGCTCGGGGACCAGCCGGTCCAGGTAGCGGGTGAGCTGCTCGGGCAGCGCGAGGGTGGCGATCAGCTCGGCGGGCGAGGGGGCGAGCACCACCAGGACGTCCTGGTCGGCGGCGGGCAGGGCGCGCAGCAGGGCGAGCCGGGCGATGCCGGGAAGGGCGGTCAGCTCCTCGGGGTCGAGCTGTTCGGCGCCGAGCAGGTCGAGGGCGGGCTTGAGCCGGCCGGTGAGCTCGCCGACGGCGTAGCGGAACGCGGCCTGCTCGTCGATCCGGGAGACCGTCAGGCCCGGCGCGTAGCCGAGCGGTTCGGGTTCCAGGCGGGTGCCGAGCGCGGAGTCCAGGGCCCGGTGCGGGTCGTCGGCGGCCAGCAGCCAGGTGCGGTGGCCGCGCCGGGCGGCGTGCAGGGCGGTGGCGGCGGCCACGGCGGGCGCGCCCGCGTCGCCGCTGACCAGGATGGTGCGTGTCGCCGTCATGCCGTCGGCCCCCGTTCCGCCGCGTCCGTCCCGGTCAGCCCTCGACGCGCTTCTTCAGGCCGGCCAGCGCGCGGTCGATGATGACCTTCTCGGCCTTGCGCTTGATCATGCCGAGCATCGGGATCTTGACGTCCACGGCGAGCTGGTAGGTGGCCTCGGTGCGGCCGCCGGCCAGCGGGACGAGGGTGTAGGAGCCGTCCAGCGAGCGGAGCATCTGGCTGCGGACGAGGGTCCAGCTGACCTCGCGGTCGCCGTCCCAGGTGTAGGCGAGGGTGTGCTCGTCGCGGATGGCGCCGGCGTCGAGCAGCAGCCGGACCTGGGCGGCGCGGCCGTCCTCGCCGCTCTCCAGGACCTCGATCTCCTTGACCTCGCCGGTCCAGGCCGGGTAGGCGGCGAAGTCGGCGATCACGGCCATCACCGTGGCCGGGGTCGCGTCGATGATGATGCTCGACCTGGTGTGCTCCGCCATGGAATGGCCCTCCGCGTCGTCCCGCTGCCTGCCGGTCCGGTCGAGGCGCGCTCGACCCGATCCGCCCGGAGCAGGCTATCGCGACCGGCGATCGACTCGGCCCCGCGGGCACCGGTGACGGCGGGTGGGGGCGTCGGCGGCGGCCCTGGCGGGGCGGGCTACCGACCGGTCACCGATGGGCTGCCGTAGGGTGCCAGTCGAACGACCCGGTCACGGCCTGGTCCGACCCGGCCGGGTGTGACACTTCGAACACCGGGGCCGACCCCCTGGTCGAAGCTGCCTACCGGGCAGTAACGTCCTGCCGTCCCGCAGCGTCGCGAACGAGGAGCAGTCTTGCTCGACTTCAGCCTTCCGGCCCTCTACCAGGTCCCGAGCGGCGGCAACCTCGCCGACCCTGTGCACCGGAACGCCGAGGAGCACCCGGACGTCGCCGTGCTCAGCCGGAAGGTGGACGGCCACTGGCAGGAGTTGACCGCGGTCCAGTTCCTCGCCGAGGTGCACGCCGCCGCGAAGGGCCTGATCGCCGCGGGCATCGGGCCCGGCGACCGGGTGGGCGTCATGTCCCGCACCCGGTACGAGTGGACGCTGCTGGACTTCGCGATCTGGACGGCCGGCGCGATCACCGTGCCGGTCTACGAGACCTCCTCGGCCGAGCAGGTCGAGTGGATCCTCGGCGACTCGGGCGCCGTCGCCCTGGTCACCGAGACCGACCAGCACGTCAAGGTCCTCGCCGAGGTCCGCGACCGGCTGCCGGAGCTCAAGCACACCTGGCAGATCGAGGGCGGCGCGATCGCCGCGCTGGCCGAGGCCGGCCAGGACGTCCCGGACGCGACCGTCCAGGAGCGCCGGACGGTCGCCGGGCCCGACGACGTCGCCACCATCGTCTACACCTCGGGCACCACCGGCCGTCCGAAGGGCTGCCAGCTGACCCACGGCAACTTCCTGGCCGAGTGCGGCAACGTGGTCGAGCGCCTGGCCCCGCTGTTCCGCACCGGCGAGAGCTCGGTGCTGCTCTTCCTGCCGCTGGCCCACGTGCTCGCCCGGATCGCCGAGATCGCCCCGGTGATGGCCCCGATCAAGCTGGGCCACGTCTCCGACATCAGGGACGTCACCGCCGAGCTGGCGTCCTTCAAGCCGACCCTGATCCTGGGCGTGCCCAGGGTGTTCGAGAAGGTCTACAACACCGCCCGCGCCAAGGCCCAGGCCGACGGCAAGGGGAAGATCTTCGACAAGGCCGCGGACACCGCGATCGCCTACAGCCGGGCGCTGGACGCCGGCGGCGCGGGCCTGGTCCTGCGGCTCAAGCACGCCGTCTTCGACAAGCTGGTCTACAGCAAGCTGCGCGCCGCCCTCGGCGGCCGGGCCACCCACGCGATCTCCGGCGGCGCGCCGCTCGGCGAGCGGCTCGGCCACTTCTACCGGGGCATCGGCTTCACCGTCCTGGAGGGCTACGGCCTGACCGAGACCTGCGCGGCCACCGCCTTCAACCCGTGGGACAAGCCGAAGATCGGCACGGTCGGCCAGCCGGTCCCCGGCGCCTCCGTCCGGATCGCCGAGGACGGCGAGGTCTACTTCAAGGGCCCGCACGTCTTCACCGGCTACTGGAACAACCCGCAGGCCACCGCCGACACCCTCAAGGACGGCTGGATCGCCACCGGCGACCTCGGCTCGCTGGACTCCGAGGGCTACCTGACCATCACCGGCCGCAAGAAGGAGATCATCGTCACCGCGGGCGGCAAGAACGTCGCCCCGGCCGTGATCGAGGACCGGATCCGGGCCCACGCCCTGGTCGGCGAGGTCATGGTGGTCGGCGACCGCAAGCCCTTCATCGCCTGCCTCATCACCGTCGACCCGGACTTCTTCCCGAAGTGGAAGGAGCTCAACGGCAAGCCCGCCACCGCCACCGTCGCCGAGCTCGCCGAGGACCCGGACCTGCTGGCCGCCCTGCAGTCCGCCGTGGACGACGGCAACGCGGCCGTCTCGCACGCCGAGGCGGTCAAGAAGTTCCGCCTGCTGGACACCGAGTTCTCCGAGGAGAGCGGCCACCTGACGCCCTCGCTCAAGCTCAAGCGCAACGTCGTGCTCAAGGACTACGCCGCCGAGGTCGAGGCCCTGTACAAGAAGTAGGCGCGGCAAGAAGCAGGGCGCGGCAAGCAGCAGGACCGTACGTCGAAGGGCCCCGGGGCGTCCCCGGGGCCCTTCCGCGTACCGGCGTCAGCCCGCCAGCAGCGAGGTCAGCCGCCCGGCCAGCAGGTCCCAGCGCCAGGAGCGCTCCACCCAGCGCCGCCCGGCCTCCCCGAGGCGCCGGCGCAGCTCCTCGTCCCGCAGCAGCCGGACGATCCGCTCGGCCGACGCCTCGGCCGAGCCACCCGGCACCACGTACCCGGTCTCGCCCTCCAGCACGGCGTCCGGCGCCCCGCCGGAGTCCCCCGCGACCACCGGCAGGCCGGTCGCCGAGGCCTCCAGGTAGACGATCCCCAGGCCCTCCACGTCCAGCCCCCCGCGCCGGGTCCGGCAGGGCATCGCGAAGACGTCCCCGGCCCCGTAGTGGGCGGGCAGCTCCGCCCAGGGCACCGAGCCGGTGAACCGCACCGAGTCCCGGACGCCCCGGGCGTCCGCCAGCTTCTCCAGGTCCGCCCGGTAGGGCCCGCCGCCGACGATCAGCAGCACCGCGTCCGGTACGTCGCGGAGGATCTGCGGCATCGCCTCGATCAGGGTGTCCTGGCCCTTGCGCGGCACCAGCCGGGAGACGCAGACCACCACCGGCCGGTCCGCCAGCCCCAGCCGGCGGCGCACCTCGGCGCCCCCGGAGCCGGGGTGGAAGGTCGTCTCGTCCACGCCCGGCGGCAGCTGCACCATCCGGCCCGCGGCCCGCGGCCCGACCGCGGCGGCGATCCGGGAGCGGGTGTACTCCCCCAGGTAGGTCAGCACGTCGGTGCCCTCGCCGATCCGGCGCAGCAGTTGCCGGGAGCCCGGCAGCTGGGCCCAGGCGGCCTCGTGGCCGTGGGTCATGCCGAGCAGCCGCCCGGCCCCGGCCCGGCGCAGCGCGGGCGCCATCAGGCCCAGCGGCGCGGCCGCGCCGAACCAGACCGAGTCGCACCGCTCGGCGCGCAGGATCTCGGCGGCCCGCCGGGTGACCCGGGGTGTGGGAACCATCACCTTCGTCCGGTCCCGGATCACCGGGAACGGCTGCTCGGCGTCGAAGCGGCGCACCTCGGTGCCGTCCCGCCAGGTCGAGGCGTACACCACGATGCTCCCGGCGGGCTGACGGACAGCCATGTTGTGCACGAAGGCCTGGATTCCTCCCGGGCGCGGCGGGAAGTCATTGGTGACGATCAAGGTTCTGTGCATCAGGCCACGGCTCGCTCGGTCGGGGGGTGCTCGGTGTACCGCTGGGTGATCCGTACGATAGGTCAACACCACGACCCGCCGGGAACGGAACCGCGCACGGCAACCGTTTGACCCCCGGGTCAGTCCTAGTACCTAGGCCGCGATGCGGCGGCCCGGGCGTCCGTCCGTACGACGCCTCCGGTGAGGACGTCGAGACGAACGAGGGAGCGCAGTGGAGTTGGCCCCGGCCACCGAGTCCGGTTCTTCACGCGGCCGCCTCGGCCGCCCGCTCGGGGCGCTCGCCGCCCTCGGGGCGACCTGGGTGGCCACCCGCACCGTGCTGGTGCTGCTGATGACCGGCGTCCTGAAGTCGCCCGGCGGCGACGTCACCGCCGACGTCTGGATGATCTACCACGCCTGGTACGGCGTGCTGCAGACCGGCACCTTCCCGTTCGACGACGTCACCTGGCAGTACCCGCCGGGCGCCGCCCTGGTGATCCTGCTGCCGGGCCTGCTGCCCTGGTCGTACCTCACCTCGTTCTGGGTGATCTGCGGGATCGCCGACGCCGCCGCGGCCGCGCTGCTGATCCGCACCGGGCTGCGCCGGGGCCGGGCGCTGACCGGCGCCTGGCTGTGGGTGGTCGCGGTGCCGCTGCTCGGCCCGATGATCTACAACCGCTTCGACCTCCTGGTCACCGCGCTGGCCCTGGCCGGCCTGCTCGCGCTGATCCGCCGCCCGGCGATCGGCGGGCTGCTGCTGGGCCTGGGCGGCATCGTCAAGGTCTGGCCGCTGCTCGGCCTGATCGGCACCCCGTCCGGCCGCCGCACCCGCCGCTCCTGGACGCTGGCGGCCGCCACCGCCGTGTCGGTGGGCTTCCTGCTCGCGGCCGGGATGAACGGCGCCTTCGGCTTCCTGGCCTTCCAGGGGGCCCGCGGCATCGAGGTCGAGTCGGTCGGCGCGCTGCCGCTGCACATCGCCCGGCTGGCCGGGGGCTGGAACGGCAGGGTCACCATGAACTACGGCTCCCCCGAGATGCTCGGGCCGTGGGTCGGCGTGATCAGCAAGGTGATGATGGCCGGCACCGTGCTGGGCTTCCTCTGGCTGCTGCTGTGGCGCTTCACGGCCCGCCGCCGCAACGCCGCCACCATGTACGACGCGGCGCTGTGCGCGCTGCTGGTCTTCGTGGTGACCAGCCGGGTGATCAGCCCGCAGTACCTGGTCTGGCTGATCGGCGTCGCGGCGGTCTGCCTGACCGTGCGCGGCACCAGCCAGCGGCCGGTGGCCCTGCTGATCCTGCTCGCCTGCCCGCTGACCCTGCTCGAGTTCCCGACGATGTTCACCCAGGTCCTCAACAGCGAACCGCTCGCGGTCACCGTGCTGGGCCTGCGCAACCTGCTGCTGCTGACCGCCGCCCTGCTCTCCTGCATCCGGCTCTGGCGCTCCACCCGCGCCACGACGGCCCTGCCGCCCACCGTGGTGCTGGCCGAGCCCCCGGCGCTGCCGCCCGCCTCCGCCTACCCGGTCCGCCCGGGCATCGCGTACGAGCAGGACCTGCTGGACGGCATCGACCACCCGGCCAAGCGCTAGGAGCTGTCCGGCGGCCGGCCCTTCAACGCCGCCACCTCGGCCAGCCACAGCCCGGTGAACTCGGCCAGTCCGACGCCCAGTTCGGCGCGCAGCAGCCGGTCCGTCCGGCGGTCCCGCTCCTCGCCCTGTCCGTCGGCCGCGCCGACCGCCCGGTAGAAGGCGACCAGCCGCTCGGTGCCGTACCGGCGGGCGATCAGCGCGCAGGCGAGCCAGGACTGCTCGTAGGCCTGGGCGATGCCGGTGGCGCCGGCGGCGAAGTCCGCGTCGGCGGGCAGCGCGGCGGGCAGCTTCCCGGCGGCGACGTCCCGGGCCAGTTCGGGGGCGATCTGCTGCGGGCGGCGGCCGGAGTCCCGGTAGGCGGTCCAGTCGGCGACGCCCTCGGAGAGCCAGAGCGGGGTCCAGGCGCGGGTGTCGGCCCGGGTCGCGACGTGGGTGGTCTCGTGGGTGACGACCACCTGGCGGCCGAAGTCGCTGAGCCGCGCGAAGGCCTCGGGGTTGATCACCACCCGGTCCGCCGGGGTGTGCCAGGGGGCGCCGGGGGCGGCCACGGTGACCGCCGCCATGCCCGTCCAGCCCGCCGGGTCGGCCTCCAGCAGCCGGGCGAACTGCACCTCGGTGGCGGGCAGTTCGAGCAGCAGCCGGCCGGGCCAGGCACTGCCCCAGACCGCGCTGACGGCCGGCACCGCCGTGTCCCCCACCGGGACCAGGCCGGCCGGGTCGGGCCCGCCGGCCAGGCCGAGCACCAGGCAGTGGGCGCCGGCTGCGGTCCGGGCGGGGCCGAGGTCCCAGAGCGCCGGGGGCCCGCCGGTGCCCTCCTCGTGCTCCACCCGCCAGCCGCCGGAATCCCGGACCAGCTCGATCCGGCGCGGGTACACCACGGGGTATTCGTCGTACCCGGCGATCCGCAGCGTCAGTTCGGCGGACGCGCCCTGCCGGTCCGGCCCGGCGGGCGGGGAGAGCACCAGGTTGCGGTAGGCCGCCTCGGCCCCGGTGAGCCCCGACCAGGCGGGCAGCGAGCGCGCCCGCGCCGCCAGCAGCCCGGCGACCTCGGCCTGCCGGTCGGCGGCCCGCCCGGCCGGCACCGCCGCGGGGGCCGCCGGGGGCAGCGAGAGCTGGGCCAGCCCGCCCGCCGCCAGCAGCAGCGCACCGCGCCGGGACAGCGCGCAGCGGGCCGGGTCTATCGGGTGGGGGCCGTCGGACCCGGGGGGCGTGGCGCTCAGAGCCGGACCACCCCGGAGACCGGCATCGCGTTGACGCTCTCGTACCGGACCTTGGCGCCGGGGTACGGGGCGTGCACCATCACGCCGCCGCCAGCGTACATCCCGACGTGGTGCATGTCCCGGTAGAAGATCACCAGGTCTCCCGGCCGTGCTTCGGAGAGGCTGATCCGCTGCCCGGCGTACGCCTGGGCCTGCGAGGTCCGCGGCAGGGTCACTCCGGCCTGCCGCCAGCTGTAGTACATCAGACCGGAGCAGTCGAAGGCACGGGGTCCGGTGGATCCGTAGACGTAGGGCGAGCCGACCATCCGCACGGCGGCGGCCAGCGCGGCCGCCCCGCGCTCGGAGGCGGCCGGGGCGTTGCCGAGGTCCAGCCGGTCGGTGCCGCGGGTGGCCCGCTGCTCGGCCTCCCGGGCGTCCTGGGCGACCATCCTGTTCCGCTCGGCGGCGCCCAGGCTGTTGAGCAGCTTCTGCGCCGTGGCGAGGCGCTGCTGGATCTGCTGCTTGTTCTCGGCGAGCGAGCGGCGGGCCTCGTCCAGTTCGGCGAGCTTGGCGGCGGTCT
This sequence comes from Kitasatospora sp. NPDC096128, assembly GCF_040303105.1. Classification (NCBI taxonomy): domain Bacteria; kingdom Bacillati; phylum Actinomycetota; class Actinomycetes; order Kitasatosporales; family Streptomycetaceae; genus Kitasatospora; species Kitasatospora sp. NPDC096128. The sequence continues at coordinate 60,973 of NZ_JBEOSP010000007.1, forward strand.
CGGTGCGGCGCTGGTCGAGCCGGCGCTGACGGGTGACCAGCTCGTGCAGGGTCTCCTGCTGGCGTTCGGCGGCCTGGCCCAGGGTCCGGGCGCGGTTGAGGTAGGCCTCGGGGTCGGTGGAGAGCATCAGCTGGGCGGTCTGGGCCATCCCGCCGCCCCGGTACTCGGCCCCGGCCACCGTGGCGAGGTCGGCGCGCAGCTGGTTGAGCTGGTCCTGGGCGGCGGCGACCTCGCCCTGGAGGGCGGTGGTCTCGCCGAGCAGCCGCTTCTGTGCCTCCTGCGCGGCGTTGTACTTCTCCGAGGCCTGCTCGGCCTCGTCGTACAGCTGCTCGACCTGGGCCTTGACGTCCTTGCGGTCGGGCGTGTCGGGAGCCCCGGGGGCGGCCTGGGCGCTGCCGGCGGTCGCCACGCCCAGGGCCGTGGTGGCGGCCGCGGTCAGTACCAGCGCACGGGCGAGCAGTTGGGAACGACGGTGCACGGGCATGGCGGCAGCGGCTCCAGTCCTGCGGCGCGGCCCCGCGGCCGCGCCCCGGTGGGCGGCCGTCGAGCGGGAGTCCGGTGGCAGACGTTAGCGAGTCCGGGCAAGCGAGTCCAAACCCCTACCGACCCGAATATTTGACCTCTATTCGGACATTCGGTCGATCAGCCGGAAAAGCCGCAGGCCCGGCCCTCCGTGACGGAGGACCGGGCCAGTGAACACCTGGGCGGGGATCAGACCCGCACGATGGAGGACAGCGGCATGTTGGAGACGGCCTCGTAGCGCACCGACGCACCCGGCTTGGGAGCGTGCAGCACCTGGCCGTTGCCCGCGTAGATGCCGACGTGGTGGGCGTCGCCGTAGAAGATCAGCATGTCGCCGGGCTGGGCCTGGGAGATGTCCGAGCCGATCCGGGTGCCGGCGCCGGCCTGCTCCTGCGAGGTGCGCGGCAGCGACACACCCGCCTGGTTGAACGCCCAGACCATCAGGCCGGAGCAGTCGAAGGAGCCGGGGCCGGTGGCGCCCCAGACGTACGGGCTGCCGATCTTGGTGGCGGCGGCGGCCAGTGCGGCGGCGCCGTGCGAGCTGCCCGGGGCGATCTTGACCGGTGCGGCGGTGGAGCCCGAGCCGAGGTCGCTGCGGCTGCTGTCGCGGGAGGCGCGGTCCGGGGTGGCGGGCTTGGCGGCGGCGGCCTTCGCGGCGGCGTCGGCGGCGGCCTTGTCCTCGGCGGCCTTGATGGCCTGGCGCTCCTGCTCGGTCAGCGTGTTGAGCAGGTCCTGGGCGGCCTTCAGCTTGTTCTGGACCTCGTCCTTGGAGGCCTTCAGCTGCTGGGTCGTGGACTCCAGCTCGGCGAGCTTGCCCTGGGCCTCGGTACGGTCCTGGTCCAGCTTGCGCTGCTGCTCCTGGAGCTGCTTCAGCTGGTTCTTCTGGGTGCTGCCGGCCTGGTTCAGCGCACCGGCCTGGTTCAGGAAGTTGTCCGGCGTGGAGGAGAACATCAGCTGGACGGTCGGGGATATGCCCCCGTTGCGGTACTGCTCGCCCGCGATCTCGGCGAGGCCGCCCTGCAGGTCGGTCACCTGCGCCTGCTGCCGGGCCACCTGGTCCTGCATGCCGGAGACCTGCTTCTCCAGCTCCTGCTGCTTCTCCTGAGCGGCGTTGTACTTCTCGGTCGCCTGCTCGGCCTGCTCGTTGAGCTGGTCGACCTGCTCCTTGACCTGGTCCTTGGTCGGCTGCGGGTCGGCGTGCGCGCCGGACTGCGCGGACAGGGCGACGGCCGCGGCGGCGAAGCCGGTCATGATCGAGACGCGGGCACGGCTGGCGGGCTTGGGACGACGATGGGACGCCACGAAGGCGGACTCCTTCTTCCTACGGCCGCCTACCGGGTGAGCTGACGGGTTCGGGCCGGAAGCATGCCCTACGACGCCTCACCGGCCTCACCTACGGCCGACCTGGCGCCGATTCACCCCGGAGGAACGTGGTTCCCCGGCTCCGCTCCGCAGCACCCCCGACTACTGGGCTCCCCTGTCGGGCAGTCGCTTCGACCTGCCCCGCTGTTTCGCGAACTCGACGGTAACCACCGCCGCCACCCAGGCTGGGTGATCGACAGTGCGGTGGTTCGGAGCACGACCCTAGTAACTGAACCGTGATCCGTTCAAATCCTTGTCAGAAAAAAGACGGAAGATTACCCATGTTCTTTTGTGAAAATGACTGATGGTGATCGCCGCCGCACGCAAAGCTGATCGACTCTCACCGTCCGGCCGCGAAAGAGGCGAACCCGAAGCGCCACCCCCGACCGGAGGTGGCGCGGATCACAGGGCCGGAACCGGCCCCTCGGGGAGGTGCCGGACCGTCAGATCCGGCGGATCGTGTTGATCGGCATCGCGTCGGCCTTCATCACCTTCACCACGTCACCGGTGTGCGGCGCGTGGACCACCATGCCGTTGCCGATGTACATCGCGACGTGGTGCATGTCGTTGCCGTAGACCACCAGGTCGCCCGGCTGGGCGGTGGAGAGCGTCACGGCGGTCCCGATGTGGCCCTGCTCCTGCGAGGTGCGCGGCAGCGAGACGCCGGCCTGGCCGTACGCCCAGACCATCAGGCCCGAGCAGTCGAAGGTGCTGGACCCGGTGGCGCCCCACACGTACGGCGAGCCCTGCTTGCTCATCGCCTTGGCCACGGCCACGGCCGCGTAGCCGCTGGCCGGCGGCAGATTGCCGAGGTCGACCCGGTCGGCGCCGCGCGAGGCGCGGTCGTCCTGCTGCTGCTGGGCCCGCAGGGCCGCCCGGTCGGCGGCGCTGAGCGAGTTCAGCAGGTCCTGGGCGGCCTTCAGCTTGGTGTTGACGTCCGTCTTGGCCTGGTTCAGGTCCTTGGTGGTGGAGTCCAGCGAGGCCAGCACGGCGGCCGCCTCGGCCTTCTCCTGGTCCAGCCGGCGCTGCTGGTCGAGCAGGCCCTTGAGCGCCTCGGTCTGGGTGGTGCTGGCCTGCTGGACGCTCGACGCCTTGTCCAGGTAGCCGGACGGGTCGGAGGAGAGCATCAGCTGGACGGACGGGTCGATGCCGCCGGTGCGGTACTGCTCGCCCGCGACCTGGGCCAGGCCCACCTGCAGCTGGCTCATCTGGTCCTGGCTGCGGGCCACCTGGTCCTGCAGCTGGTCGGCCTGCTTGCGGAGCTGGTCGGCCCGCTCCTTGGCGCCGTTGTACTTCTCGGCCGCCTGCTCCTGTTCCTGCTGGAGCTGGTCGATCTGCGCCTTGACGTCGCTCTTGTTCGGCTGCGGGGCAGCGTGCGCGGCGACCTGGGCGGAGAGGGCGACCGCGGTCGCAGCAGCCGCGGTGAGCACGGAGACCCGCGCGCGGCTCGGCTGCTTGGGACGGCGGTGGGAGGCCAAGGGACCGGCTCCTTCTTCCAACGGACTCACCCGATCAGGTGAGATTCCGGAAAATAGGTTTGACGCCAGACCCTAGTGAAGATCTATCCGTTTTGCCACTCCCCCGAAGGCGTGAACTCCGGGTTCTCCCACTGACTTCACCGGATCCGCACACCCGCGCCGGAGCCGCATTGACCTGCCGTCACGCCGTTCGCCCCCGGTTCAGGGCCTGGCCAGCCGGTTCAGCAGCAGCACCGAGGCCACGGGGCGCGCACCCGCCTTCCGCACGCCCTCCGCGACCTCCCGGTCGGTGGAGACCACCACCACCGGACGGCCCTGCGGCTCGGCCCGGACCAGACGGCGGATCAACTCGTCCGCGGTCTCGCCGGTCCGACTGAACCGTACCCGCACCCCGCGCGGCGGCGCCATGATGACCGGGACGTCCAGGTCCTGCCCGTCGAACACACAGGTGACCTCCGCCTGGGTGCGCTGGGCCAGCATCGCCAGCCCGCCCAGCAGCCGGATCCGCTGCTGCTCCAGCGGCAGCGCCGGGTAGCCGGTCTTGGTCACGTTGTAGCCGTCCACCACCAGGTGCACCTGCGGGATCGCCAGCAGCTGGTCCAGCAGCGCCGGATCGTCCTCGGCCAGACCGCGCCGGGCCACGTCGTGCGGCGAGGCCGACCCCGGCACCACCGCCTCCACCAGGTCCGCCGGGCGGATCTGGGAGACCGGCAGCGCCAGCTCGCGCTGCAGGCCCTGGGCCGACTGCAACACGGTGTCCAGCAGTAGCCGCAGCCGCATGTCCTCGACGCTGCGCCCCTCCCGCGCCGAGCGGCGGCCCTGCTCGACCGCGGTCTCCAGCTCGGACACCCGGTGCCGCAGCCGCCGCGCCTCGGACTCGGCCGCACTGCGCTCACCCGTGGCCTGCGCCTTCGCCGCCTCCAGCTCCCCGGTCACCCGCCGGGTCTCGGCCTGCGCCCGCCGGGTGTCGCTCTCCAGCGACCGGACCTTCTTGCGCAGCGACTCGGCCTCCCGCCGGACGCCCTCGAACTCCGCCCGCTGGCGGTCCAGGTCCGCCCGCGCCGCGGCCCGCACCTCGGCCAGCTCGGCCTGCAGCTTCTCCACCAGCCGGGTGGCCTCCGCCGCCGCGTCCTCGGCGCCGGCCCGCTCGGCCTCCTCACCGGCCTCGGCGACCAGCCGGCTCCAGCCGGCCGAGCGCACCAGGTAGGCAGCGGCCGCGACGTCCATCGGATCGGCGGCGCCGGGGACGGTGCCCGACTCCAGCGCCTTCACCAGGTCCGGCTGGCCCAACCGCAGCCGCTCCGCTATCCGCACCCGGAAGGCCGGTTCGGACTCCAGCGCCGCCGCCAGCGCGGTGGCCGCGTACTTGGCCCGCCGCGCGGGGGTGAACTTGACGTACTGCCGCAGGCTCTGCGGCAGCTCACCGGGCGGCAGCCCGCCGAGCGCGTCCGAGGCCAGCCCGACCACCCGTCGGCGCACCCCTTCGGGCAGCGGCCGGTCCAGCTTCTCGGTCACCCGCTCCGCGCCGGCACCGGCCGGGGCCGCGCCGGGGTCCCCCGGGAGGGCGGTCTCGGACGGGACCGGCTCGGCGGCCGGCTCCGGTGCCGGCGCAGCGGGCTGAAGCCCCTGCGCTTCGCCGGGCTCCCTCGCTGCGTCCACCACGTCCTCGGCTCCGATCCTGGTCCAGCGGGTACGGCCGCGGCCGCCCCTGTCGTCACGCTCCGTGCGTCTTGTCTGTATTGTCCCGTGCGGTGGGCGGACGCGTCGCGCACCGCCCACCCGCACCGGAGGGGTCAGCCCTGCGCGGCGGGGGCCTCCGCGCCCTCGGCGCCCGGACGGGCCACCAGCTCGACCTGGTCCACCGCGTTGCACCAGCGGCAGCGCACCGACTCGACGGTCTCGCTGTGCACCTCGGTCTCCTCGACCTTGGATTCGCCGGCCAGGTCGAAGTGCAGGAACTCGGTCACCCGTGCGGTACGGGTGACGTCGAAGCGGGTGAGGTTGCCGCACAGCGTGCAGCGCCAGCGCGTCTCGGCGGTCAGTGCGGGGACGGTCATCGGGGGGTCCTCTCGGCTGGTCCCTTGGCGGGCTAGGCGCTCCCCCGGAGCCCCGGCGTCGGCGGCGGGAGGCGGGATTGCCCGGCCCAAGCCTATTGCCTGGGGCAACCGCCAGGACCACCGGTCAGCTGAGATGACCGGAGCCCGTCCCGACCGCCGGAGGGCCAGTAGTCCACCTGCCGTAAACCGCCGTGTCACCTGCCGCGCCCGGAGGGATGCTTGGCCGCATGGCGCTCGCGGCCCCCGACCACACCGACGCCCGGGGCGGCCGCCCGGCGCTGCCGGCCCCGGCGGTCACCTACGCCCTGATCGCGGTCAACACGCTGGTCTTCCTGCTCGGCCCGGCGGCCGGCCTCAACCCCCTGTACGGCACCGGCCAGGCCCGGATCTGCGCCGAACAGCGGTACGAGCAGCGCTGGGGCGCCGTCCCCGCCGAGCTGCTGACCGGCCGCCCGCTGACCGCCGACCAGCTGGCCGAGGCCCCCGACCCGGTCCCCGGCTGCCCCGCCGCCCCCACCCCGGGCAAGCACCCGGCCGTCTCCGCCCTCTCCGGCCTCTTCCTGCACGCCGGCTGGCTGCACCTGCTGGGCAACCTGCTCTTCCTGCACGTCTTCGGCCCCACCGTCGAACGCCGGGTCGGCCGGGCCAGGTACCTCCTCTTCTACCTGGCCGCCGGCAGCCTCGCCTCGTACGGCTTCGCGCTCGCCGAGGCGCACTCGCCCGACTCCACCCGGGTCCTGATCGGCGCCTCGGGCGCGATCTCCGCCGTGCTCGGCGCCTACCTGCGCTTCCACCCGCGGGCCCGGGTGACCACCCTCGTGCCGCTGCTCCTCTTCCTCCCGCTGCGCTTCCCGGCCTGGCTGGTGCTCGGCCTCTGGTTCACGCTGCAGTGGTGGTCGGTGCACTCGGCCGGGCCGGGGGTGGCCTACCTGGTGCACGTGATCGGCTTCTCGGCCGGCTTCCTGTACGCCTGCACCGTGGTCGGCCATCCCCCGAGACGGCCCGGCTGAGGCCCGATACGCTGGCCGCACCCCAAGAAGGAGCCCGAACTGTGATCACCGCCATCGTCCTGATCAAGACCAGCGTCGACCGCATCCCGGAGATCGCCGAGGCCATCGCCGCGATCGAGGGGGTCAGCGAGGTGTACTCGGTGACGGGCGGCTACGACCTGGTCGCGATGGTCCGGGTGCGCCGCCACGACGACCTGGCCGAGGTCATCCCGGGCCGGCTCAACAAGGTCCCGGGGGTGGCCCACACCGAGACCCAGATCGCCTTCCGCACCTACTCCCAGCACGACCTGGAAGCCGCCTTCGCCCTCGGCCTGGACGAATAGGTCTCAGCCCTCGCGGCGCGTGTCGGCGACGCAACGGCCGCCCTCGTTGCGGTAGTTCCACGCCGCGCCGTCCGAGACCAGCTCGCGGACCGCGGCCAGGAAGCGCTCGACGTGCTCGTCCGGGGTGCCGGCCCCGAAGCTCACCCGGATCGCGTTCAGGCTGCGCTCGCCCGGCAGCGAGGGCTCGGGCGCCCCGCACTCCGACGGCGCCACGTCCTCGTCCCCGAGCAGGGTGCGCACCAGCGGGTGGGCGCAGAACAGCCCGTCGCGCACGCCGATGCCGTACTCGGCGGACAGCGCGGCCGAGAAGTGCGAGCTGTTCCAGCCGCGGACGACGAAGGACAGCACGCCCACCCGGGCCGAGCCGGTGCCGAACAGGTTCAGCACCCGGACCTCCGGGATCTCCGCCAGGCCCTCCGTCAGCCGGTCGACCAGCTGCCGCTCCCGGGCCTCCAGCGCGTCGAAGCCGGCCTCGGTGAGCGCCCGACAGGCCGAGGCGATCGCGTAGGCGCCGATGACGTTCGGCGAACCGGCCTCGTGCCGGGCCGGACCGGTGTGCCACTGCACCGCCACCGAGCCGTCCAGCTCCCGGGCCACCGTGCGGGTCGCGCCGCCGCCGGCCAGGTACGGCTCCGCCGCGTCCAGCCAGTCCGACCGACCGGCCAGCACCCCGGCGCCGAACGGCGCGTACAGCTTGTGGCCGGAGAAGGCGATCCAGTCGACGTCCAGCCCGCGCACCGACACCCGGTGGTGCGGGGCCAGCTGGGCGGCGTCCAGCACCACCCGGGCGCCGTACCGGTGCGCCGTCCCGGTCAGCTCGGCGACCGGCCACAGCTCGCCGGTCACGTTGGAGGCGCCGGTGACGCACAGCAGCTTCGGGCCCTCCGGCGCCGCGGCCAGCGCGGCCTCCAGCGCGGCCACCGCCTCGGCCCGCGAACGCGGCGCGCGCAGGTAGTCGACCTCCAGCCCGGCGTGCGCCCAGGGCAGCAGCGAGGCGTGGTGCTCGGTCTCGAAGGCGAACACCCGGGTGCCGGCCGGGACGGCGGAGGCCAGCAGGTTGAGCGAGTCGGTGGTGGCGCGGGTGAAGACCACCTGGTCGCCCTCACGCAGGTCGAGGAACTCGGCGACGGTCCGGCGGCTCTGCTCGAACAGGTCGGTGGACAGCTGCGAGAGGTACCCGGCGCCGCGGTGCACGCTGCCGTAGTACGGGGCGTAGGCGGCGACGTCGTCCCACACCCGCTGGAGCGCCGGCGCGCTGGCCGCGTAGTCGAGCGCCGCGTAACCGACCTTGTCGCCGCTGGCGAGCGGCACCTGGACGTCGTGGCCGAGGACGGCGAGCGGGGCGGTGGTGCCGAGGGAAAGGGACATGGGGATGCACTCCTTCACGGGGTAAGGGACCCCGGGAGTGCTGATCGTCCGGTGTCCGCGCTTGTCGCGCGGACGAATTGCCCGGCGACCCGGTCCTCACCCAGGGCACCCCGCCACGGACGGAGGGTTGCCGGACAGCCAGCTGGGGCTTGGCGCTGTCACTCATGACCTGGCGAAGACTCTAGGTCGGGTACGTCAGACGGTCAAACAGGCATCCACCATCCGGACAGCACTGTCAACCGCTCGCCTCCGGGGTACTCCGACCCGGCACCGGCGCGCCCCTTCGGCTCGGGGCGGGCAGCCGAGTGGCCCGCACCGGCGAACCGGCACGGGCCCTCAACTACCGCCTCAGCTCCGGCTGGTGGCCTCCGACCAGCGCCGCAGCAGGTCCTGCGCCCGGCCCGAGTCGATCGCCTCGGCCGCCCGCGCCATGCCCGCCGCGAGCTGCTCCGCCAGCGGGGCGTCGCCCAGGTCGAGCGCGACCAGCGCCGCCGCCGTGTTCAGCAGGACGGCGTCCCGCACCGGCCCGCGCTCCCCGGCCAGCAGTCGGCGGGCGACCTCCGCGTTGTACGCGGCGTCGGCCCCGCGCAGCGCCTCGATGCCGACCAGCTCGATGCCGACGTCCCGCGGGTCGAAGGAGGTCTCGGTGACCACGCCGTCGCGCACGACCCAGACCCGCGAGGTGGTGGTGATGGTCAGTTCGTCCAGCCCGTCGTCACCGCGGAACACCAGGGCCGTCGCCCCGCGCCGGGCGAGCACCCCGGCGATCAGCCCGGCGAGCCGGGTGTCGAAGCAGCCGATCGCGTGCGAGGTGACCTTCGCCGGATTGGTCAGCGGGCCGAGGATGTTGAAGGCGGTGGGCACCCCGAGGTCGCGCCGCGCGGTGGCGGCGTGCCGCATGGAGGGGTGGAACTTCGCCGCGAAGCAGAAGGTGAGCCCGACCTCCTCGGCCACCTGGGCCACCCGCCGGGAGGACAGGTCCAGCGCCACCCCGAGCTTCTCCAGCACGTCCGAGGACCCGCTCGACGAGGAGGCCGCCCGGTTGCCGTGCTTGACCACCTTGGCCCCGGCCGCCGCGGCGACGATCGCCGACATGGTCGAGATGTTGACGGTCTTCGCCCGGTCGCCGCCGGTGCCGACGATGTCGACCGCCGGGCCGGGGATGTCCAGCGGCTCGGCGTGCTCGTACATCGCGTCCACCAGGCCGGCGATCTCGTCCACCGTCTCGCCCTTGGCCCGCAGCGCCACCATGAACCCGGCCACCTGGACGGGGGACGCCTCGCCGCTCATGATCCGGTCCATCGCCCACGCGGTGGACGAGCGGTCGAGGTCCTCCCCCTTCAACAGAGCCGCCAGGAGGTCCGGCCAGGTGCGGACCACCTGCGCGGGGTCGGTACCACCGTTCGCAGGGTTCACGTTCACCATGGCTGACTCCAGCTGTTGTCGGTTCCCCCGCACCGGGGGGACGTCCGTACGGATGGAGCCAGCCTATCGAGCGGCGGGGTGCCTACGGCGCTGTCTTCTCTACTACTGAGACGGCACCGCTCAACGCGTGGCCGGGGCCCGCTTGGCCAGCCGGGCCCGCAGCAGGGTGGCGACCGCCTCGGCCAGCGCCACCGGGTCCACCGGGCGGGAGATCGCGGCATCGGCCCGGCTCCAGGCGGCGAGCCAGGAGTCCTGCGGCCGCCCGATCAGCACCAGCACCGGCGGGCACCCGTAGATCTCGTCCTTGAGCTGGCGCCCGAGGCCGAGGCCGCCGGCCGGCACCGCCTCGCCGTCCAGCACGCAGAGGTCGACGCCGCCTTTCTCCAACGCCTTGAGCACCGCGGGGGTGGTCGCGCATTCGAGGTACGACAGCTCCGGAAGATCCTCGGCGGGGCGACGGCCGAGCGCCGTCAGCACCTGCTCGCGGGTGTTGCGGTCGTCGCTGTAGACGAGGACGGTGAGCGTCTCGTCGGTCGTGTACGCCATGGGCCCTGCTCCCTCAAGTGTGATCCGGACCACGTTCACCTGGTCCGGATGCTACTCCCGTTTCCCCCGTCGCCGGTCCCCCTCGCGCACGTTGCCGCTCAAGCCGCCGCGCCAGTGGCTCACCCGCTCGGAGGACGGCCCGTCACCCAAGCTCCCCCGGTCCACCCGGACGGCCCATGCGGCGTCCCGTCCCCTACTCCACGGCACTGGGCCGACCGTGCAACGACGCGCCGGGCAACGGGCTGGCGGGCCCCGCCGAGGAACCGTCAGAAAAGGGACACGCCGCTGCTCAGCCCTCGTTCGGACACCCCGTCGCCCCTCAGGGGGGCATACCGCACGCACCGGACACTCCGAGGGACACCCCCCGACGTGAAGACGGAATAAGGGACCGACATAATGTCCGTCGTGGCGACAGCAACAGCAACAGAAACCGGGCACGCGCACGGATCGGTCAATCGACCGAACATGGTCAGCGTCGGAACGATCGTCTGGCTCAGTTCCGAGCTGATGTTCTTCGCGGCCCTCTTCGCGATGTACTTCACGCTCCGCTCCGTCAAGGGAGCCGAGTTCTGGGCCGAGAAGGCGCACGCCCTCAACGTGACGTTCTCCTCGATCAACACGACCATCCTGGTGCTCTCCTCGCTCACCTGCCAGCTCGGCGTGTTCGCCGCCGAGCGCGGTGACGTGAAGAAGCTCCGCGGGTGGTTCAGCCTCACGTTCTTCATGGGCGCGATCTTCATCGGCGGGCAGGTCTACGAGTACACCGAGCTGGTCAAGAACGACGGCCTCTCGCTGTCCTCGGACCCGTACGGCACGGTGTTCTACCTGACCACCGGCTTCCACGGTCTGCACGTGACGGGCGGTCTGATCGCCTTCCTGCTGGTCCTGGGACGGACGTACGCAGCCAAGCGCTTCACGCACGAGCAGGCCACCGCCGCGATCGTCGTGTCCTACTACTGGCACTTCGTCGACGTCGTGTGGATCGGCCTGTTCGCGACCATCTACCTGATCAAGTAACCAGCTGATCAGGTCGCTGGCCACCGGCAGCGGCCCCCGCCCTCACCGGCGACGGGCCGCTTCTGCCGGTGCCGACGCTCCCACCGACCGACCGCGCGCGCAGCCTTGGACAGGCAGCCTCGTGCCGGCCAGACCGGCCGCCGGGTGCACCCACCAGTCGACCAGATCCTGACACCGGGGTTATTCCGTGAAAAAGCTCTCCGCACGACGGCGCCACCCATTGGCGGCGCTGGTCGTCCTACTTCTCGCCCTGGCGGCAACCGGGGGGCTGTACGCCGCGTTCGCGCCCGCCGACAAGGCGCAGGCCGACGTCGCCGCGCAGTCGCTCGCGATCGATGAGGGCAAGAAGCTCTTCGCCGTGGGCTGCTCCTCCTGCCACGGCCTGAACGGCCAGGGCAGCAGCGACGGTCCGAGCCTGGTCGGCGTGGGCTCCGCGGCCGTCGACTTCCAGGTCGGCACCGGTCGCATGCCGGCCCAGCAGCCCGGCGCCCAGGTGCCGCGCAAGAAGGCCATCTACACCCAGGGCGAGATCGACCAGCTCGCCGCGTTCGTCCAGTCGCTCGGACCCGGCCCGATCACGCCGGACGCGAAGCAGTACACCTCGACCAACCCGGACGACATCTCCAAGGGTGGCGAGCTGTTCCGCACCAACTGCGCCCAGTGCCACAACTTCGCCGGCCAGGGCGGTGCCCTGACCAAGGGCAAGTACGCCCCGTCGCTGGAGGGCGTGGACGCCAAGCACATCTACGAGGCCATGCAGACCGGCCCGCAGAACATGCCGTCGTTCCCGGACAGCACCATGCCCGAGGAGCAGAAGAAGCAGATCGTGGCCTTCGTCCGCCACACCACCAACGATGAGCCCAACCCCGGCGGTCTCACCCTGGGCAGCCTCGGTCCGGTGACCGAGGGTCTGTTCGGCTGGATCTTCGGCCTCGGCACGCTCATCGCGGTCGCGATCTGGGTCGCCGCCCACACCACCAAGGCCAAGAAGTCATGAGCCACGACATGTCAGAAGAGAAGCTCCCGGAGCCGCACGGCTCCGCCGGCGAGGTGGCCGACCACGGCAACCCGTTCGCCGACCCGGGCCTGCCGGCCCACGAGCCCCGGCGCACCGACATCGACGAGCGGGCCGCCAAGCGCGCCGAGCGCCAGGTCTCGCTGATGTTCGTGGTCTCGATGCTCGCGACGATCGGCTTCATCGCCTCGTACGTGGCGATCGACCCGGACAAGATCGTCTACATCTTCCCGCTGGGTCACGTCAGCGCGCTGAACTTCGCGCTCGGCCTGACCCTGGGCGTCGCGCTGTTCATGATCGGCGCGGGCGCGGTCCACTGGGCCCGCACCCTGATGTCGGACGTCGAACTGCCGGCCGAGCGTCACCCGATCGAGGCCTCCGACGAGGTCCGCAACGACGTCATCGACCAGTTCAAGACCGGTGCCGCCGAGTCCGGCTTCGGTCGGCGCAAGATGATCCGCAACACCCTCATCGGGTCGATGGCGCTGGTCCCGCTCTCCGGCGTGGTCCTGCTCCGCGACCTGGGCCCGCTGCCGGAGAAGAAGCTGAAGGAGACGGGCTGGAGGGAGGCCACCCCGGCCAAGCCGCTGCAGCTCGTCAACATGAGCACCATGCAGCCGATGAAGCCCGAGGACCTCGTCATCGGCTCGCTGACCTTCGCGATGCCGGAGGGTCTCACCACCCACGACGAGGACTTCCAGCAGCGCATCGCCAAGGACGCCCTGATGCTGGTGCGCATCGCGCCGGAGGACATCAAGGACGACAAGTCCAAGGAGCTGGGCTTCGAGGGCATCCTCGCCTACTCCAAGATCTGCACCCACGTCGGCTGCCCGATCAGCCTGTACGAGCAGCAGACCCACCACGCGCTCTGCCCCTGCCACCAGTCGACCTTCGACCTGGCCGACGGCGCGCGCGTCATCTTCGGCCCGGCCGGCCACCCGCTGCCGCAGCTGAAGATCACCACTGACGACAAGGGCAACCTGGTCGCCACCGGCGACTTCGAGAAGCCCGTCGGCCCGAGCTACTGGGAGCGTGCTCGATGAGTAGCGCGAGCAGCACCAAGACCGGTGCCGCCAAGCCCTCCAGCACGCGAGCAAACCCCGCCAACAAGTGGGAGTCCGCGGCTGACTGGACGGACGGCCGGCTGGGGATCTACTCCCTCGCCAAGGCCAACCTGCGCAAGATCTTCCCGGACCACTGGTCCTTCATGCTGGGCGAGATCTGCCTCTACACCTTCGTCATCATCATCCTGACCGGTGTCTACCTGACGCTGTTCTTCAAGCCGTCGATGGCCGAGGTCGTCTACAACGGCTCGTACGTGCCGCTCAAGGGCATCGGGATGTCCGAGGCGTACGCCTCGACGGTGGACATCAGCTTCGAGATCCGCGGCGGTCTGCTGATCCGCCAGATCCACCACTGGGCCGCCCTGGTCTTCGTGGCCGCGATGCTCGTGCACATGATGCGCGTGTTCTTCACGGGCGCGTTCCGCAAGCCGCGCGAGATCAACTGGGTCTTCGGCTTCCTGCTGCTGGTCCTCGGCATGTTCGACGGCTTCTTCGGCTACTCGCTGCCGGACGACCTGCTGTCGGGCACCGGTATCCGCTTCATGGAAGGCGCGATCCTCGCGGTCCCGCTGGTCGGCACCTACGTCCAGATGTTCCTGTTCGGGGGCGAGTTCCCCGGCCACGACATCGTGCCGCGCTTCTTCACCATCCACGTCCTGCTGATCCCGGGCATCATGCTCGGTCTGCTGGTCGCGCACCTGATCCTGGTCTTCTACCACAAGCACACCCAGTGGGCGGGTCCGGGCAAGACCGAGAAGAACGTCGTCGGCATGCCGCTGATGCCGGTCTACATGGCCAAGGCCGGTGGCTTCTTCTTCCTGGTCTTCGGCATCATCGCCGCCATCTCCGCGATCGCCACGATCAACCCGATCTGGGCCTACGGCCCGTACCGTCCGGACCAGGTGTCGACCGACGCCCAGCCCGACTGGTACATGGGCTTCTCCGAGGGCCTGATCCGCGTCATGCCGGGCTGGGAGATCAGCCTGTGGGGCCACACCCTGAACCTGGGTGTCTTCGTCCCGCTGATGATCTTCCCGCTGGTCCTGGTCGCGATCGCGGTCTACCCGTTCATCGAGGGCTGGATCACCGGCGACAAGCGCGAGCACCACATCCTGGACCGCCCGCGCAACGCCCCGGTCCGCACCGCCCTGGGTGCCGCCTGGATCAGCCTGTACCTGGTGCTGCTGGTCGGTGGTGGCAACGACCTGTTCGCCACCCACCTGCACCTGTCGATCAACTCGATCACCTACTTCGTGCGCGCCGGCTTCTTCGTGGTGCCGGTCATCACCTTCATCGTCACCAAGCGCTGGTGCCTCGGCCTCCAGCGCCGCGACAAGGAGAAGGTGCTGCACGGCCGCGAGACCGGTGTCATCAAGCGCCTGCCGCACGGTGAGTTCATCGAGGTGCACGCCCAGCTGCCGGCGAAGGACCTGCACACGCTCACGGCGCACGAGCAGAACCAGCCGGTCGAGCTGCCGGCCCAGACGGACGAGAACGGCGTGGCCCGCAAGGCCGGCGCCCTCACCCGCACCCGGGCCAAGCTCTCCCGCGGCTTCTACGGCGAGGGCAGCCAGATCCCCAAGCCCACCGCCGAGGAGCACCACGAGATCACCAGCGGCCACGGCCACCACTGATCCCGTAGGCACCCCGCGTCACCCCGAGGGCCGCTGACCAGAGTTCATCTGGTCAGCGGCCCTCGGCCTTTGCCCGTCCGCCAGTGCCCATCTGCCAGTGCCCATCCGCCAGCCCCGCACCCGCCGCCTCCAGGAGCCACCCGTGCAGCTGTCCGTCGACCCCGCCGCCGCCACTCCCCCGTACGAGCAGATCCGCGCCCAGATCGCCGAGGGGGCCCGCTCCGGCGAGCTGCCGACCGGGCTGCGGCTGCCCACCGTCCGGGCCCTCGCCGAGGAGCTGGGGCTGGCCGCCGGGACGGTCGCCCGGGCCTACAAGGAGTTGGAGGCGGACGGCGTGGTGGAGACCCACGGCCGCCGCGGCACCCTGATCGCCGCCGCCGGGGACACCGCCCACCGGCTGGCCGCCGAGGCCGCCGCCGAGTACGCCGAGCGGGCGAGCCGCCTGGGCCTGTCCCACCCGGACGCCCTGGCCGCCGTGGTCACCGCCCTGGGCCTGGCCTACCCGGGGGCCTAGACCTCCGGCCGCATCATCCCGGCGGCAGGGGCCTGGCCGGCCGGGACGGTGGTGCTGAGGGGCTGTCCGAGGGCGCTGTGCTTGACCCAGTCCGTCCAGGAGACGTTCCAGTCCCCGAAGCCGTTGCCGAAGGGCTCCATGGTGGCGCCGCGGCTGTTCACCACCGTCACCAGGTCCCCCACCCGGGTGTTGTCGTAGAACCACTTCGCGTTGTCGGTGCTCATCCCGGTGCAGCCGTGGCTGACGTTCTCGTAGCCCTGCGAGCCGACCGACCAGGGCGCCGCGTGGACGTACTCGCCGCTCCAGGTCACCCGGGTGGCCCACTGCACGTCGAGGTCGTACGACTCGGAACTGCCGGCCGATATGCCGATGGTCTCGCCGTTCATCCGGACCGACCGCTCCTGGCCGAGCACCACCTTGATGCCGTTGCGGGTGTCGAAGCCGGGCTTGCCGGTGGTGACCGGGATGCTCCGGACCACCTCGCCGTCACGCTTGAGGGTGAGCTCGTGGGCGCCCGCGTCGATCACCGACTCGACCCGGGCGCCGATCCGCAGCTTCAGCGCGCTGCGGTCGCCGCCGTAGAGGCCGTCCGAGATCCGGCTGCCGGTGCCGTCGAAGGCCAGCGCGACCGTCGTACCGGTCGGCCAGTAGTCCTCCGGGCGGAAGTGCAGGTTCTTGTCGTCCACCCAGTACCAGGAGCCGGTGACGGCGGGCTGGGAGGTCACCGTCAGCACGCGCTCGACCTCCTGGCGGGCCTGGGGGTCCTTCACCGCCTCGGAGAGCTGCACGGTGAGCGGCTGGCCCACCCCGTAGACGCCGCTGCCGGAGGAGTCCGGGCCGAGCTTGGCGGTGAGCAGGCGCTGGGCGGCCAGGGTGCTGAAGTTCTGGGTGGTGTCACCGCGCCCGTTGCGGCCGTCGTCGGCGGAGATCCGGACGGCGTACGCGGTGTTCGCCTTGAGCCGGCCGGTGGTCTGCCAGCTGTGCTGGTCGTCGGCGAGCCGGCCGGCCACCACCCGGCCGTCCGGGTCGACCACCGTGACGTCGGTGAGCCGGCTGCCCGCCACCGCGGTGACGGTGACCGGCTTGGAGGGGTCGACCTTCCCCTCGGCCGAGAGGTGGACCAACGGGCCCGCGTCGATCCGGTGCGGGCCGGCGGACTCGTCGTCGCCGGACGAGCAGGCGGCCAGCGGGGCCAGTACTGCCAGCGCCAGCGTGATGCTGCCGATGCCTGCGATTCCGCGCCTGTCGGCCATGACCGCCTCCGAGGGGTTCGCACAATTCGCACGATTGATCAGATCGTAGGAACGGCCTGGATCGAGCGACATTCGAGCGAGCCTCCGTTGACCCGGGTGGGTGAGGCGGTCACCCGGGACGCAGCAGGGCCGGCCCTCCCTTGCGGGAGGACCGGCCCTGTCGCCGGAGGCGGAACCTACTGGTTCTGGTTCTCGCCCCGGTAGAACTCGAAGACCCATCCGAAGATGCCGATCAGGATGATCGGGGCGGCCCAGAACATCAGCCACCAGCCGAAGATCACGCCCAGGAAGGCGAGCGCGCCACCGAGCGCCAGCGAGAGCGGCTGCCAGCTGTGCGGGGCGAAGAAGCCCAGCTCGCCGGCGTCGTCCGCGACCTCGGCCTCGGGGTTGTCACCCGCGCCGCTGTCCACCCGGCGGGCGGTGAAGGCGAGGTAGTACCCGATGAAGGCGCAGAGGCCGAAGGCCAGGAACAGCGCGGTGGTACCGGCGGCCTCCAGGCCCGGGCCGTTGCTCGCGTGGCTGGTCCACAGGCCGTACGTGATGGCCATCGCCAGCACGAAGACCGACAGGCCAAGGAAGATCTTTCCCTGTTCCTTCATCAGGCGTCACCCTCCTGCTTGCCCTTGCCCAGCTTCGGAGCGTCGTACTTCGCCGGGGTCACACCGGCGAGGTGCTTGGCCGGCTCGCCGTGGTTCTCCAGGTAGTCCAGCGCGGCGATCTCCGGGTGGTGGAGGTCGAACGCCGGGGATTCGGAGCGGATCCGGGGCAGGGTGAGGAAGTTGTGCCGCGGCGGCGGGCAGGAGGTCGCCCACTCCAGGGAGCGGCCGAAGCCCCACGGGTCGTCCGCGGTGACCTTCTCACCGTACTTGGCGGTCTTCCAGACGTTGTAGAGGAACGGCAGGATCGACAGGCCGAGCACGAAGGAGCCGATGGTCGAGACGGTGTTCAGGGTGGTGAAGCCGTCCGAGGCCAGGTAGTCGGCGTAGCGGCGGGGCATGCCCTCCGCGCCGAGCCAGTGCTGCACCAGGAAGGTGGTGTGGAAGCCGAAGAACAGCGTCCAGAAGGTGATCTTGCCGAGGCGCTCGTCCAGCATCTTGCCGGTCATCTTCGGCCACCAGAAGTGGAAGCCGGCGAACATCGCGAAGACGACGGTGCCGAAGACCACGTAGTGGAAGTGGGCGACGACGAAGTACGAGTCCGAGACGTGGAAGTCGATCGGCGGCGAGGCCAGCAGGACACCGGTCAGACCACCGAAGAGGAAGGTGACCAGGAAGCCCACCGTCCAGAGCATCGGCGTCTCGAAGCTCAGCGAGCCCTTCCACATGGTGCCGACCCAGTTGAAGAACTTCACACCGGTCGGGACCGCGATCAGGAAGGTCATGAAGGAGAAGAACGGCAGCAGTACCTGTCCGGTGACGTACATGTGGTGCGCCCACACCGTCACGGACAGACCGGCGATCGCGATGGTGGCCGCGATCAGGCCGGAGTAGCCGAACATCGGCTTGCGGCTGAAGACCGGGATGATCTCCGACACGATGCCGAAGAACGGCAGCGCGATGATGTACACCTCGGGGTGGCCGAAGAACCAGAACAGGTGCTGCCACAGCATCGCCCCGCCGTTGGCGGGATCGAACACGTGGGCCCCGAACTTGCGGTCCGCCTCCAGGGCGAACAGCGCGGCGGCCAGCACCGGGAAGGCCAGCAGGACCAGCACCGAGGTCAGCAGGACGTTCCAGACGAAGATCGACATCCGGAACATCGTCATGCCCGGAGCGCGCATGCAGATGATCGTGGTGATGAAGTTGACCGCGCCGAGGATCGTGCCGAAGCCGGAGAAGGCCAGACCCATGATCCACATGTCGCCGCCGACGCCGGGCGAGTGCACCGCGTCCGACAGCGGGGAGTAGGCGAACCAGCCGAAGTCGGCGGCGCCGTTCGGGGTCAGGAAGCCGCAGACCGCGATCGACGAGCCGAAGAGGTACAGCCAGTACGCGAACATGTTCAGACGCGGGAAGGCCACGTCCGGGGCGCCGATCTGGAGCGGCATGATCCAGTTCGCGAAGCCCGCGAACAGCGGCGTCGCGAACATCAGCAGCATGATCGTGCCGTGCATCGTGAACGCCTGGTTGAACTGCTCGTTCGACAGGATCTGGGTCCCGGGACGAGCCAGCTCGGCGCGCATGACCAGGGCGAGGATGCCGCCGATCAGGAAGAAGGCGAACGACGTGCCCAGGTACAGGGTGCCGATCGTCTTGTGGTCCGTGGTGGTCAGCCACTTGATGATGGTCGAACCCGGCTTGCGGGTCCGCTGCGCCCCGACCGTGACGGCCTCGGCGCCCCCGCCGGCCGCGGCGGGCTCGTTGAGGATGGTCACTTCTCTTCACTTCCCATGCTGATGAGGCCGGAAGGCACCGCACCGTTCTGGCCCTTGGCGCGGAGCTCGGCCAAGTGCTTGTCGTAGTCGGCGCGGTCGACGACCTTGACGTTGAACAGCATGCGCGAGTGGTCGACGCCGCAGAGCTCGGCGCACTTGCCCATGTAGTCACCCTTGACGGTCGGGGTGACCTCGAACTTGTTCACCACGCCCGGGACGACGTCCATCTTCATCATGAAGTTGACGGGCCAGAAGTCGTGGATGACGTCACGAGAGGTGAGCCGGAACTGCACCGTCTCGTTGACCGGCAGCCAGAGCGTCGGAGCGTCCTTGGGCGTACCGACTTCGTACGCGGCGTCCTTGTTGGCCGGGTCGGGGGTCTCGGTGTTCTCGTAGTTGAACGCCCAGCTCCACTGGAAACCGACCACGTTGACGTAGTGCTGCGGCTTCGCGGAGACGGAGGTCAGCTTCGACTCGTCGCGGGCGACGAAGTAGAAGAGGACCGAGACGATGATGATGGGGACCGCGGTGTAGAGCGCCTCGATGGGCACGTTGTACCGGGTCTGCGGGGGGATCTCCACGCCGGTGCGCTTGCGCCGGTGGAAGATCACGCTCCAGATGATCAGACCCCACATCAGTACGCCGACCACCAGCGCCGCGATCCAGGAGCCCTGCCACATCTGGAGGACCATGGGTCCTTCCTTCGTGACCGGACTCGGGAGGCCAAGCCTGGGGAGGTCGTTGGCCGAGCAGCCGGTGGCGGTCGCGATGACGAGGCCCAGTGCCAGCGCCTGAGGCAGCTTCCGCCGCATCGTGCGCCGCGGCGAGCGGTCGGAGCCGTTGGGACTCACGTAGCGCCTTCCCGAAGTCTCGCCCGCCTTCGCGTCGCACCGGGAGGGGAGTGTGAGCCCCTCCGGCGACCCGTCCACGGGCACGGTTTGAATGCTTATGCGGGCCAAACCCTACTCCAGCCTTATGCGCTCCTGACGGGCAGCCCCCGGTAACGCGCCGCCCGGTCGCCCGATCAGGCCCGGCAGGCGCTGCGCCGCAGGTCATCCTAGGCATTCGAGGTCCTTACGCCCGATCGGGGGATGACCTCGAACAACGCGGGTGACGGCCCGTCGGTACCGGACGAAGCGGACATTCGGGGTGATCGACTGACGGCCGGTGAGCTGTTCGGACCGCGTCGCCCGGCGCCGGGTGTGTCGTTAAATGTGACCGTGTACTTCGACGTGGCCTCGACGGCCCCTCTGCACCCCGTCGCACGGCAGGCCCTGACCGCCGCCCTGGACGAGGGCTGGGCCGACCCGGCCCGGCTGTACCGCTCCGGCCGGCAGGCCCGGATGCTGCTGGACGCCGCCCGCGAGACGGTCGCCGCCGTCCTGGGCGCGCGGCCCGACGAGATCTCCTTCACCGCGAGCGGGACGCAGGCCGTCCAACTCGGCCTGCTGGGCGCCCTGGCCGGGAACCGGCGGCGCGGCGGGCACCTGGTGCACTCCGCGGTGGAGCACTCCAGCGTGCTGCACGTCGCCGAGCGCCGGGAAGCCGAGGGCGGCGAGGTCTCGGTCGCCCCGGTGGACCGCACCGGACGGGTGGACCCGCAGGCCTTCGGCGCCCTGCTCCGGACCGACACCGCGCTGGCCGCGCTGCAGAGCGCCAACCACGAGGTGGGCACCGTCCAGCCGGTCGCCGAGGTCGCCGGGCTGTGCGCCGAGGCCGGGGTGCCGCTGCTGGTCGACGCCGCGCAGAGCGTCGGACGGGTGGACGTCCCGGCGGGCTGGTCGCTGCTGACCGCGAGCGCCCACAAGTGGGGCGGGCCGCCCGGGGTCGGGATCCTCGCCGTGCGCAAGGGCGTCCGGTACGCCTCCCCGCTGCCGGCCGACGAGCGCGAGGGCGGCCGGGTGCCCGGCTACGTCAACGTCCCGGCGATCGTGGCCGCGGCCGCGTCGCTGCGCGCCGTACGGGCCGAGGCCGAGCGGGAGAACGCCCGGCTGCACGCGCTGGTGGAGCGGATCCGCAGCCGGGTCCCGCAGGCGGTGCCCGAGGTCGAGGTGGTCGGCGACCCGGTACGGCGGCTGCCGCACCTCGTCACCTTCTCCTGCCTGTACGTGGACGGCGAGGTGCTGCTCACCGAGCTGGACCGGGCCGGCTTCGCGGTCTCCTCCGGTTCCTCCTGCACCTCCTCCACCCTGACGCCGAGCCACGTGCTGGCCGCGATGGGGGTGCTCACCGAGGGCAACGTCCGGGTCTCGCTGCCGTACGGGACGGCCGAGGCCGACGTGGAGCGCTTCCTCACCGTGCTGCCGGACGTGGTCGCCGGGGTCCGGGCGCCGCTCGGCTTGGACCTGCCCGCGCCGGTGAGCGCCCCGGAGTCGCTGCTGGTCATCGATGCCCTGGGCAAGCGGTGCCCGCTGCCGGTCATCGAGCTGGCGAAGCGGATCGGCGAGGTGCCGGTGGGCGGCACCGTCGCGGTGCTGGCGGACGACGAGGCGGCCCGGCTGGACATCCCGGCCTGGTGCGGGATGCGCGGTCAGGAGTACGCGGGCGAGGCCCCGGCCGCCGACTACGGCGGCGACCGGGGCGCGGCCTACCTGGTGCTGCGCCGCTCCTGACCGGGCGGACTACTTGACCAGGTGCGCGCGGATCTCCGCGGCCGCCTCGGCTCCGTAGGCGCCCTCGAAGCGCTTCAGGAAGGCGGCCGGGCGCAGCTCGTACTCCTGGGTGCCGACGGTCTCGATCACCAGGGTGGCGAGCATGCAGCCGAGCTGGGCGGCGCGCTCCAGGTCGAGGCCCCAGGACAGGCCGGACAGGAAGCCGGCCCGGAAGGCGTCGCCGACCCCGGTCGGGTCGACCTTGGCCTCCTCGGCCGGGCAGCCGACCACGATCGCGGCCTCGCCCTTGCGCTCGATCCGGACGCCCTTGCTGCCCAGGGTGGTGACCCGGGTGCCGACGCGGGTGAGCAGCTCCTCGGCGTCCCAGCCGGTCTTGGTCTCGATCAGCGCGGCCTCGTACTCGTTGGTGAAGAGGTACGAGGCGCCGTCCACCAGCTCGCGGATGTCCTCGCCGTCCAGGCGGGCCAGCTGCTGGGAGGGGTCGGCGGCGAAGGCGTAACCGCGGGTGCGGCACTCCTGGGTGTGGCGGACCATGCCCTGCGGGTCGTCGGCGCCGACCAGGACGAGGTCGAGCCCGCCGACGCGGTCGGCGATCGGCTTGAGCTCGATGTTGCGGGCCTCGGCCATGGCGCCGGTGTAGAACGAGGCGATCTGGTTGTGGTCCTCGTCCGTGGTGCACATGAAACGGGCGGTGTGCCGGGTCTCGGAGATGTGGACGGAGTTGCAGTCCACGTTGTTGCGCTCCAGCCAGCTGCGGTACTCGGCGAAGTCCGCGCCGGCGGCACCGACCAGGATCGGCCGGAGCCCGAGCACGCCCATGCCGAACGCGATGTTCGGCGCGACGCCGCCACGACGGATGTCCAGGGCGTCGACCAGGAACGACAGCGACACGGTGTGCAGCTGCTCGGCGACGAGCTGGTCGGCGAACCGACCGGGGAACGTCATCAGGTGGTCGGTGGCGATCGAGCCGGCGACGGCGATACGCACGGGGTCTCCTCAGGATGGCAACAGGGCCAGCGGGGTCGGATGAACCCACCCACGGTACCGGGCCGGGACGGCGCGCCAGCAAGAGTCCCGCAAGCTGTCCCTCCCGGCCATGGTGGCACCCCGCACCCTCGAACGTGTACTACCTCCGGGTAGCACTGGTGGGCCCGCCGGGCCGGGCCTAGGGTCGGCCCTACCGAGCCCTGCCGGACCGGGCGGGGCCCGTCGTCGACCGTGGCAGTGCGGCCACGGCCCTTGATCGGAGCGATGCCCGATGATGCCCGACCACACCCCGCTGACCGCCCTCCGGGCCGACACGGACGGCGAGACCCTCGACGCGCTGGTCCGCTCCTCCCGGCAGCTGCGCCGGTTCTGGCCCCTGGTGACCGCCGGTCCGGAGCCGGCCGCCCCCGCCTCCGTCGGCGTCCTGGTCCCGTCCGGGGCGCAGCGCCTGGTCGCCGGGATGGCCGAGTACGGCATGTGAGGACCGGGGAACCGGATCCGACCGGGGCACGTCACATCCGCGCGGAGCGGCCGAGGAGGCGGCGCCGCTGAGCCCTCGGGAGGATGCGCAGATGGATCTGGAGACGATGCCCCGCCGCGGTCGGCGGACGGTGGCCCTGGCGGTGGCCGCGCTGGCGGCGGTGGTGACCCTGGCCGGCTGCAACGGCGACGGCAAGGGCTCCGCGGACTCGGCGGCGAGCACCGCGAAGGCCTCCGCGGGCACCTCGGCCCCGCCGAGCGGCTCCGCGACGGCCTCCGGCTCGCCGTCCGCGGGGGCCGCCACGGCGAGCCCGTCGGCCCCGCCGAGCGGCTGGGCCCCGACCCCGGCCGAGCCCGCGCCCGGGCAGCCCTCGGGAGCGGCCACTCCCCCGAGCAACGGGATCGCGCCCGGTGAGCCCAACCCGGCCGGCACCGGAGCGGCCAACTCCAATGTGCGGCCGCCGACCGGCTACCGCCTGGACGGCAGCAACAAGCTGACCGTCTACTTCTTCGGCGGGGTCTGCACCACGTACGCGGTGAAGGCGGACGAGTCACAGGCGGGTCAGGTGGGCGTGGTGATCGTGCCCGGTCCGCCGACCGTCCAGCCGGGGCACGTCTGCACCGCGATGGCCAAGCGGCAGGCCGTCTCCGTCGACCTGCGCTCGCCGTTGGCCGGGCGGACCGTCGTGGACCGGACGAGCGGCCAGGAGGTGCCGCTGGAGGGCGACGCCCACGCGGGCCCGGACCCGGTGACCCCGGACGGCGCCGCGCGCTGACGCTTGACGTTCCAGTGGCGGGGCCCGGCACGGCACGGCACCAGCGGGAACGCGAAAGGCGGCCCCGGGGAACTCCCCGGGGCCGCCTCGGCGTTCGAGACCCGCCGTCAGGCTTAGCTGAACGAGTCGCCGCAGGCGCAGGAGCCGGTGGCGTTCGGGTTGTCGATCGTGAAGCCCTGCTTCTCGATGGTGTCGACGAAGTCGACGGTGGCGCCACCCAGGTACGGGGCGCTCATGCGGTCGGTGACGACCTTGACGCCGTCGAAGTCCTTGATCACGTCGCCGTCGAGCGAGCGCTCGTCGAAGAACAGCTGGTAACGCAGGCCGGAGCAGCCACCGGGCTGGACGGCGACGCGCAGCGCGAGGTCCTCGCGGCCTTCCTGCTCCAGCAGGGCCTTGACCTTGGCCGCGGCGGCATCGGTGAGGAGGATGCCACTCTCGACGGTGGTCTCGTCCTGGACGGTCATCTGCTTTCTCCCGGTCTTGACGACGGTCTGCCGCCAGTGCCAACCACCGACCGCCCGGATTCATTTCCCGGACGGCAGGGGATTTTGCGGCCTGTTCGACGGCTCGTTCTCCGTGGGCCGGGCGCGTCACCCTGGCCTCTACGCTCCCCATGCTCGCACAACCGGGGCGGAGCGGGCACCGCCCGCCTCACGGATCCGGGTGAACGGACCCCACGGCCGCCCCTCGGACGCCAGGATGGGCGGCATGATCCTTCGCCAGGTCAGGGACACCGCAGCGGACGCGGAGGTCGTCCGGGAACTGTCCCTCACCGCGTTCGCCGGACCGTCCGACGACCCCGCGCGAGCGCCGGGACCGACGCCCTTGCAGCTGGCCAGGACCAGACACCTGGCGCGCACCGATCCCGGCGGCTGCTGGCTGGCGGAGAGCGGCGGGCAGGCGGTCGGGGTGGTGCTGTCGATGCGCCGCGAGGGCCTGTGGATGCCCTCGCTGTTCGCCGTCCGGCCGTCCGCCCGGAACCAGGGGGTGGGGCGGCTGCTGTTCGAACGGGCCCTGGCGCACGCCCGGGGCTGCCTGCGCGGGATGGTCTGCGCCTCCGGCTCCCCCGCGGCGGCCCGCCGCTACCGGCTGGCCGGGTTCACCCTGCACCCGGCGATGCGGCTGACCGGGCGGGTGGACCGGGAGGGCCTGATCGACCCGGGCGACATCCCGGTGCACCGCGGCAACGCCACCCACCTGCACCTGCTGGACTCGGTGGACCGCCGGCTGCGCGGGTCCGCGCACGGCCCGGACCACGAGCTGATGCTCGGGCACTTCGAGGAGCTGCTGGTGGCCGACGCGCTGGCCGGCAGCGGGTACTGCTACCGGGACGGCGGCACGGTGCGGCTGCTGGCGGCCACCAGCAAGCGGATCGCGGCCCGGCTGCTGCGCGAGGCGCTGGCCCGGGTGCCGGACGGGGTCGAGGCCCGGGTGGAGTACCTGACCGCCGAGCAGGAGTGGGCGCTGGACGTCGGGCTGGAGGTCGGACTGACGCCGGAGACCGCCGGGCTGGTCGGGGTGCGCGGGATGCGGCCGCCGACGCCGTACCTGCCGAGCGGGGCCTTCCTGTAGCCGGGCGGGGCCCGCGGGCGGGCGGGAACGCGGACCGGTGGAAACCCGTACGGCCCCACCGGGCCGGTGGGGCCGTACGGACGGACGAGGGCCCGATCAGGCCATGGTGTCCAGGATCTCCCGGACCATCTCCATGGTGGTGCCCGGGTGCAGGAAGGCGAAGCGGGCGACCGTCTCGCCGTCCCAGCCGGTCGGGGTCACGAAGCCGATCTGGTCCGCGAGCAGCTGCTGCGACCAGCGGTAGTAGTCGTCGTTGGTCCAGCCCGTGCGCTTGAAGCAGACCGCCGAGAGCTGCGGGTCGAACAGCAGCTCCAGGTGCTCGGTGTCCCGGATCAGCTGCGCGGTGTCCCGGGCCAGCTGGAGGCCGGCCTCGATGGCGTCGGTGTACGCCTGGACGCCGTGGACGGCCAGCGAGAACCAGAGCGGCAGGCCGCGGGCCCGGCGGGTCAGGTGGTAGGCGTAGTCGGTGGGGTTCCACTCGTCGCCCTCGGTGTGCAGGACGTCCAGGTAGGAGGCGTCCTGGGTGTGCACGGCGCGGGCGAGCTGCGGGTTGCGGTAGATCAGCGCGGCGCAGTCGAAGGGGGCGAACAGCCACTTGTGGGGGTCGACCACGAAGGAGTCGGCGTGCTCGATGCCGTTGTAGCGCTCGCGCACCGACGGGGCGAACAGGCCCGCGCCGCCGTAGGCGCCGTCCACGTGGAACCACAGGTCGCGCTCGCGGGCGACCTCGGCCAGGCCGGCCAGGTCGTCGACGATGCCCTCGTTGGTGGTGCCGCCGGTGCCGACGACGGCGATCACCGGTGAGCCGGCAGGATCGGTTGCCGTGGGGTCGGCGGCCAGGGCGGCGCGCAGCGCCTCGCCGGTGAAGCGCCGGTCCACGGTCGGGACCTTGAAGGCCTCGACGCCGATGATGTTGAAGGTGTTCTTGACCGAGGAGTGCACCTGGTCGGCGACGGCTATCCGCAGCCGGGCCTCCGGACGGACGCCGAGCTTGCGACGGGCGGTGTCGCGGGCGACCACCAGGGCGGAGAGGTTGCCCGCCGAGCCGCCGGAGACGAAGCAGCCGCCGGCCGAGGCGGGCAGTCCGGCGCGGTCGGCGATCAGGCGCAGCACCTGGTTCTCGGCGGCGATGGCCCCGGCCGCCTCCAGCCAGGAGATGCCCTGCAGCGAGGCGCAGGAGACGACCATGTCGAACAGCAGCGCGGCCTTGGTCGGGGCGCACGGGATGAAGGACAGGTAGCGGGGGCTGTCGGCGGAGATGACCGCGCGGGACAGCTCGTGGTCGTACAGCTTGAGCACGTCGGCCGGGTTGTTGCCGTCCTGGTTGAGCAGGCCGGCCAGCTGGGTGCGCAGGTGCTCGCCGTCACCGGGGTGGTCGAGCGGGACGGGGTCGTACTGCAGCCGCTCCCGCATGTAGTCGAAAACCAGGTCGACCAGTTCGTTGTCGGGCCGGTGCATGCGGTCGGGTGCTGCGGACACGGCTGTCCCTCTCGGCTGTGGGGGTCGGGGGGATCCGGTCGGCGGGACGCCTCACCGCGCTGACCGGACGTGATCAGCGTAGGCAGCGGAGGTGCTTCGCCGCGCGTCGGAACGCGGCTGGTCAGGCAGGTTTCGAGCGTCTTCGGACCGGTCCGCGCAGATTTCCTGCGCACCCCGCCGGCGGGCCCGTCGATCAGCCGATCAGCTGGGAGAGGACCACCGAGGAGCGGCTGCGCTGCACACCGGGCTCGCGCCGGATGCGCTCGATGACGGCCTCCAGATGGCGCATGTCGGCGGCCCTCAGGTGCACCAGGGCGTCCGGGTCGCCGGTGACCGTCCAGGCGGCGACCACCTCGGGGAACTGGCGCAGGCTGGCGAGGATCTCCTCCGGGGCGGTCCGCTCGCGGCAGTAGACCTCGACGAAGGCCTCGGTCTGCCAGCCGAGCACGGCCGGGTCGAGCACCACGGTGAAGCCCCGCACCACGCCGCGCGCCCGGAGCCGGTCGATCCGGCGGCGCACGGCGGTGGCGGAGAGGTTCACCTGGAGACCGATCTCGGCGTAGGAGGCGCGACCGTCTCTGCCGAGGCGGGCGAGGAGCTGCCGGTCGGTCTCGTCCAGGTCCGCCCCGATCACCTCGTGCGCTCGGCTGCTGGTCATCGGTGCGGGGCTCCACGGGTCGTGCGGTGGGGGTGGGGGCGTCCCGGACGGTGCTGTCACTGCCGCTGCCGAAACGGTTCGCCACCCATTCTGGCCGATGACCTGAACGAGTTCATCGCTACGGGATGACGGACGGGCGGCCATCAGTCCACCGGGGGCGGGTTTCCCCGGGGCGGCTTCATGTTCATGGCCGAGCCGCACCCAGGGCTTCGAAGTATCGATTCGGCCACGGCAGGAAGCATCCGATTCGACAAGCGGTTCTCGTCACATCGACAGGATGGCCATCGTCACTCTGACGCTAACCGGTTAGAATAGATAGCGTCAGATAGACGAAAAGGCCCCACCGCTCGTTCGGCCGCACAGAAGGGCACCCGCCCGTGACCACCGTCATCACCGAGACCCACGGCGTCGACCCCACTCCGACGCCGCTCGCTCTGCTGCTGCTCGGCCGCGAGGCCGACCCGAACAGCGAGCGCGGCGTCGAGTGCCCCGGAGACCTCCCCCCGGCCTCGGACCCGAACCTCGTCGAACGCGCCCGAGCGGCCAAGGCCGCGCTCGGCGACCGCGTCTTCATCCTCGGCCACCACTACCAGCGCGACGAGGTCATCGAGTTCGCCGACGTCACCGGCGACTCCTTCAAGCTCGCCCGCGACGCGGCCGCCCGCCCCGAAGCCGAGTACATCGTCTTCTGCGGCGTGCACTTCATGGCCGAGTCCGCCGACATCCTCACCGGCGACCGGCAGCAGGTCGTGCTGCCGGACCTCGCGGCCGGCTGTTCGATGGCCGACATGGCCACCGCCGAGCAGGTCGCCGAGTGCTGGGACGTGCTCACCGACGCCGGCATAGCCGACGTGACCGTCCCGGTCTCGTACATGAACTCCTCCGCCGACATCAAGGCCTTCACCGGCAAGCACGGCGGCACCATCTGCACCTCCTCCAACGCCCAGCGGGCGCTGGAGTGGGCCTTCGAGCAGGGCCAGAAGGTGCTCTTCCTGCCCGACCAGCACCTCGGCCGCAACACCGCGGTGCGCGACATGGGCTTCTCCCTGGACGACTGCGTCCTGTACAACCCGCACAAGCCCAACGGCGGCCTCACCGCCGAGCAGCTGCGGGACGCCAAGATGATCCTCTGGCGCGGCCACTGCTCGGTGCACGGCCGGTTCAGCGTCGACTCGGTGAACGACGTCCGCGAGCGGATCCCCGGCGTGACCGTCCTGGTGCACCCCGAGTGCAAGCACGAGGTGGTCAGCGCCGCCGACATGGTGGGCTCGACCGAGTACATCATCAAGGCCCTGGACGCGGCCGAGCCCGGCTCCAAGTGGGCCATCGGCACCGAGCTGAACCTGGTCCGCCGCCTGGCCAAGGCGCACCCGGACAAGGAGATCGTCTTCCTGGACCGCACGGTCTGCTTCTGCTCGACCATGAACCGGATCGACCTGCCGCACCTGGTCTGGGCGCTGGAGTCGCTGGTCGAGGGCCGGGTGCCGAACGTGATCACCGTGGACCCGGAGACCGAGAAGTACGCCAAGGCCGCGCTGGACCGGATGCTGGCCCTGCCGTAGAAGGCCGTCGGTCGTCACGGCGAAGGGCGGGTCCCCTCCGATTCGGAGGGGACCCGCCCTTTCGTCTGGCAGCGGCCGCGCGGCTATTCGTACTCGGGGAAACCCGGGATGACGCCCTCGCCCTCGGACAGCAGCAGGGACCGGACCTCGTCGAGGGTCGCCTCGGCACTCGGCAGGATCAGCTCGGACGGCTCCAGCGAGTCGTCCGGGAGCCGGGTGCCGTACTGCTTCACGGCGTCCAGCAGCTTGCCGTAGGCCTGGCGGAAGGTGTCCTCGTCGCCCGACTCCACCGCGGTGAGCAACTCGTCGTCGAGCTGGTTGAGCAGGTTCAGGTGGTCCTCTCCCACCTCGAACTGCCCCTCACCCATGACCCTCATGATCATGCTGCGCTTCTCCTGGTTCGTGGGTGGTCAGCTCACTTGTTGTAGTTGATGCGCGGGGTGTCCTGCGGGTGCGCGTCCTGCGGCTGGGCGGGCTTGCCCTGCTCGATCGCGGCCGGACCGGTGGCGGGGCCACCGGACAGCTCGGCCTTCATGCGGGCGAGCTCCAGCTCGACGTCGGAACCGCCGGCGACACGCTCCAGCTCGGCTTCGATGTCGTCCTTGCGGCCGAGACCACTGGCGTCGTCGAGCGCGCCGGAGGCCAGCAGCTCGTCGATCGCGCCGGCGCGGGCCTGCATCTGCGCCGTCTTGTCCTCGGCGCGCTGGATCGCCAGGCCGACGTCGCCCATCTCCTCCGAGATGCCGGAGAAGGACTCGGCGATGCGGGTCTGCGCCTGCGCCGCGGTGTAGGTGGCCTTGATGGTCTCCTTCTTGGTGCGGAAGGCGTCCACCTTGGCCTGGAGGCGCTGGGAGGCGAGCGTGAGCTTCTCCTCCTCGGCCTGCAGAGCCTGGTACTGCGTCTCCAGGTCGTTGATCTGGGACTGCATGTTGGCCTTGCGGGTCAGCGCCTCGCGCGCGAGGTCCTCGCGGCCGAGGGACAGCGCCTTGCGGCCCTGGTCCTCGTACTTCGCGGACTGCTGCTGGAGCTGGGTCAGCTGGAGTTCCAGGCGCTTGCGCGAGGTCGCGACGTCCGCGACGCCACGCCGTACCTTCTGCAGCAGTTCGAGCTGCTTCTGGTAGGAGTAGTCGAGCGTCTCACGGGGATCCTCCGCCCGGTCCAAGGCCTTGTTCGCCTTGGAGCGGAAGATCAGCCCCATACGCTTCATGATTCCGTCGCTCATGGGCCTCGGGTGCCCCCTTCTCCGGCCTGCGGTTTCAAATCTCGTTACCAGACACGACGAGTGTATGTGCAGCGAGCCCTTCGCCGCAGTGCACCTGCCTGCAACAAGACTGCTACAGCGACCAGCGGCAGATCCTCATCCCCCGGGTGGATCCGCCTCTCATCCTCCCCATACTCCATCGGATTGATCCCCTACGGGAAGGGCCCGGGCACCCCGGGTCTGATCGGGGTCGGACGGATCGATACGCGTTTGGGTCCGAGGGGACCCGTGGTCGCGGCTCCGCACCCCGTACGCTGGGGGTGTGTTCCGACGCCGTTCAGATGATGCCGCCGCCTCCGCCACCGTGCTGGAGGACGAGACGCCCCAGGCCCGCCACCCGCAGGCCAAGAAGGGCCGCCCCACCCCCAAGCGCAACGAGGCCGAGGCCAACCGGCGCACCCGGGTCGTGGTGCCCAAGGACCGCAAGGAGGCCTCCCGCCAGGCGCGCGACCGGATGCGCGTCGAGCGCGAGAAGCAGCGCCAGGCGCTGATCGACGGCGACGAGCGCCACCTGCCGGCCCGTGACAAGGGCCCGGTGCGCAAGTTCGCCCGCGACTACGTGGACTCCCGCTGGTCGCTCGCCGAGTTCTTCCTGCCGGCCGCCGTGGTCATCCTGGTGCTGAGCATCGTCAAGGTGCCCGCCCTGCAGCTGTTGTCCACACTGCTGTTCCTGCTGTTCTTCGTGCTCGTCATCCTGGACTTCGTCCGCCTCGGCCTCGGCCTGCGCAAGCAGCTGGCCGAGCGCTTCGCCGGGCAGAACACCCGAGGCACCGTCGCCTACGGCATCATGCGCACCCTGCAGATGCGCCGGCTGCGCCTGCCCAAGCCGCAGGTGCGGCGCGGGGAGAAGCCCTGACCGCCGAACCGGTGGACTCCGGCTGGGCCCTCCCTTCCTGGGAGGGACCCGGCCTCTACGCACTTCCCGGGCAGGGCGGCGCGCTGCCCGGACAGGGCGACGGCGGACACGACCGGCTCGGCCAGGAGCGCCGGCTGCCCTCCCGCAGCGGCTCCTTCGCCGGCGGCACCGCGGCCTGGCTGGACCGGCTCGGCGGACTGCGCAACTTCGTCCGGCAGGAGCTCGTCTCCCGACAGCTCGCCGAGCAGCTGACCGGCCGCACCGCGCAGCGGGTCCTCGACATCGGCTGCGGGCAGGGCACCCAGGCCCTGCGGCTGGCCCGGGCGGGCCACTACGTCACCGGGATCGACTCCGACCCGGTCGCGCTCGGCGTCGCCCAGGGGGCGCTCTCCGAGGAGCCGGCCGAGGTGCGCGGCCGGATGCAGCTGCTCAGCGGCGACGGCCACCAGTGCGGGCGCTGGTTCGGCCCGCGCAGCTTCGACGTGGTGCTCTGCCACGGCGTGCTGATGTACCTGCCCGACCCGGATCCGATGATCGCCTCGCTGGCCCGGCTGCTGGCACCGGGCGGACTGCTCTCGCTGCTGGTCCGCAACCGCGACGCGCTCGCGCTGCGGCCCGCCGCCGCCGGGGACTGGCGGGCCGCCCTGCACGCCTTCGAGAGCGACCGGTACTACAACCGGCTCGGGCTGGCCGCCCGGGCCGACCGGCTCGCCGACCTGACCGTCACCCTCTCCGAGGTGTCGGTGCCGGTGCGGCACTGGTACGGCGTCCGGGTGTTCACCGACAACGCGCCCGACAACGCCGCGCCACCGGTGGACGGGCGGCAGCTGGCCCAGCTGCTGGAGGCCGAGGACCGGGCCGGCCGCACCGACCCGTACCGGCAGGTCGCGGCGCTGCTGCACGTCATCGGGGCGAAGTAGCCGCTGTTCGCCCGCTCACCTCCAGGGCAAGGGTTCCGCCCCCGGGCTCAGTCCTCGTGCAGGCTCATCGAGTAGATCACCCGGTCGTCGTCCAGCAGGACGGCGTTGTCGACGCCCTCCTCCGCGAGCTGCTTCCAGCTCTCCCCGATCCAGGTCTCGGCGTCGCCCTGGCCGGCGAACTCCTCCTCACCGAGGCCCGACGTCACCGCGCTGCCGTCCGCCTTCTCGTACCGCCACGTCCAGACCATGCCCGGCTCCTCCCACTGACGCTGCCTTGTGTGCTGCGCAGGTTAGCCTGCCCGGCCCGATCTTCCGTATGCCTGTCGGGCAGGATGGGCGGCATGGCGACCCACCCCCCGCTCCCCCGCACGCTGCTGCTCGGCGGCGCGCGCTCCGGCAAGTCCACCCGTGCCGAGCAGCTGCTCGCCGACCGTCCGGACGTCCTGTACGTGGCCACCGGCGGCACCCGGGACGGCGACGCCGAGTGGGCCCAGCGGGTCGCCCTGCACCGGGACCGCCGGCCGGCGAGCTGGCGGACCGCCGAGACCTGCGACCTGGAGGCCGTGCTCGCCGACGTCGGGGACCCGGCGCCCGTGCTGATCGACTGCCTGGCGCTGTGGCTGACCGCCGTGATGGACGAGTGCGACGCCTGGTCGGATGCGACCTGGGCGGACGGCGGCGAGGCCGCGGTGCAGCGCCGCTGCGAGGCCTTGGCCGCGGCCTGGGCCGCCACCCCCCGGACCGTCGTCGCGGTGAGCAACGAGGTCGGCATGGGCGTCGTCCCGGCGACCGCCGCCGGACGGCGCTTCCGGGACACCCTGGGCCGGCTCAACATGGCCGTGGCGGACGCTGCGGACCGGGTACTACTGGTCGTGGCCGGACAAGTCCTGACCATCAAATCCGTTGGCGTGTAGCCTTCCGGACGGTGACTCCTCCGCCTCAGCGCATGAGGCGGCTCCTCACTCGACCGCTTGCGCAGTCTCCTGACGGCCAAGCCCTGACCGCTGCCTGAGGCAGACCTCGAATGTGCTGCGCAGATCCCGCGCAGTGTGCGAGAAACGGACAAATGGACACGACCGTGGATCTCGACTCGTTCTCCTCTCTCGTCGAGCGCCCCGACGACAGCGCCCGGCGGGCCGCCGAGGAACGCTGGCAGGAGGCCGGGCGGCCGCGCGGCGGCCTGGGCAAGTTGGAGGAGCTGGGCAGCTGGCTGTCGTCCGTACAGGGGCGTTCCCCGGTGCGGCCGGTCTCGGCGCCCAAGGTGCTGCTGTTCGCCGCCGACCACGGCGTGGCCGCGCTCGGCGTCTCCCGGCTGCCCGCCGACGGCGGCACCGCGGCCCGGGTGCGGGCGGTGCTCGACGGCAGCGCCCCGGTGGCCCGGCTGGCCGCGCGCTACGGCGCCGAACTGCGGGTCGTCGACGTCGCGGTGGACACCGACCCCGCGGACTTCCCGGACGAGGTGGTCGCCCACCGGATCCGGCGCGGCTCCGGCCGGATCGACGTCGAGGACGCGCTCACCCCGGAGGAGACCGTCCGGGCCTTCCGGGCCGGCATGGCCGTGGCCGACGAGGAGGCCGACTCCGGCACCGACCTGGTGCTGCTCGGCGACCTCGGGGTCGGCTCCACCACGGTGGCCGCCGTCCTGGTCGGCGCGCTGTGCGGGACGGACGCGGCCGCGGTCTGCGGGCGCGGCTCGGGTATCGACGACCGGGTGTGGATGGTCAAGTGCGCCACCATCCGGGACTCGCTGCGACGGGCCCGCCCGGTGCTCGGCGACCAGCTGGCGCTGCTCGGCGCCACCGGTGGCGCCGACTTCGCCGCGATCACCGGCTTCCTGCTGCAGGCCGCCGTCCGCCGACTGCCGGTGGTGCTGGACGGCGTGGTCTCCTCGGCCTGCGCGCTGGTCGCGCAGCGGATCGCCTTCCGGTCGCCGGAGTGGTGGCGGGCCGGACAGTCCAGCGGCGAGCCCGCCCAGGCGAAGGCTTACGACCGGCTGACCCTGACGCCGTTGCAGGACCAGGGGATCACCGTGGGCGAGGGCGTCGGCGCGGTGCTCGCGCTGCCGCTGCTCCAGGCGGCGGGCGACGCGCTCGCGGACGAGGCGCCGCGGCCGTTCGTGCCGTCGGCGCCGAAGGAGCAGCCGAAGCTGCCGTCGGCGGCCGACCTGCTGCGCAGGCTGTAGCACCCGGCCTGCCCCATGTTGTGCAGTGCCCCGCTCCCCTTCGGGGGCGCGGGGATTTCTGTTTGTCCGGGCCGGGTGGCTCCGGGGAGAGAAGGAGCGGGAGCGATGGCCGACGGCGGTGAGCGGGCGACGTGGGGCGAGGGGCTGCGGTTCGCGTTCGGGACGCTGTCGGTGCTGCGGGTGCGGGTGGAGCGCTGGGACCGGGCGGCGGCGGCCCGGGCGATGGCGGCAGCCCCGGTGGTCGGGGTGGTGCTGGGCGCCGTCGCGGCCGGGGCGGGCGCGCTGGTCGCCTGGCGGGCCGGCGGGCTGCTCGCCGCGGTGGCGGCGGTGGGGGTGCTCGCCGCACTGACCAGGGGGCTGCACCTGGACGGCCTGGCGGACGTCGCCGACGGGCTGGGCAGCGGCAAGCCGGCCGAGGACGCGCTGCGGATCATGAAGCAGTCCGACATCGGCCCGTTCGGCGTACTGACCCTGGTGCTGGTGCTGCTGGCGCAGATCGCCGCACTGGCCGGACAATTCGGGCATTCGGTGCTGCGCGGCACCCTCGCGGTGCTCGCCTCGGCGGTGGCCGCGCGGTGCGCGCTGGCCTGGGGCTGCCTGCGGTCGGTGCCCGCCGCCCGCCCGGGCGGCCTGGGGGCGATGGTGGCGAGCACCGTCGCGCCCGCCGCGGCCGTCACCGGAACGCTGGCCGCCGCGTTCGCCGTGGCCCTGCCCGGACAGTTCGACGGATGGTCAGCCCTGCGTCTCCCGCTGGCCGTTGCGCTCGGCGCCGGTTCGGCCCGGCTCCTGCTCGCGCGGTGCGTCCGCCGGTTCGGCGGAATCACCGGCGACGTGCTCGGCGCGATGGCCGAGACCGCCGCGACCGGAACCCTGTTCGCCCTGGCGTTGCTCAGCTGACACCGGGCGGCGCGTGGTCCCACCATGCGGACTACCATGCGTGGAGCACCGCAGCCCTGCACCGTGGCAGGTCCTGCCCGCCCGGCGCGCACCGAGGAGCCGGGGCCTCTGGTGCGCGCGGCCGCTCCGGTGGCCGCGCGCACCAGGGGGCCCGGAACCGCAGGGGCCGCCGGCGGACGGCCGGCGACGGCGGGCTGCGCCGGTGCGGCAGTCACGCCGCGACCGGCCGTGGACCGCGAAAGAACAGGACGCATTTACGTGACTGCATTGTCTGTGAGCACCTCCTCCGCCGCCTCGCTGCGCGCGGATGCCCTGGTGGTCGGTGTCGCGAAGGGCCCCAAGGGCGTTGTGCTGGCCCCCGGCGCCGAGGCCGTGAACGAGGCGTTCGAGGGCAAGCTGGCCGAGATCCTCGGCACCCTGGGCGCGACCGGCTCTGAGGGCGAGAGCGTCAAGGTCGCCTCCCCGGCCGGCCTGAAGGCCGCGTTCGTGCTCGCGGTCGGCCTCGGCGAGGCGGCCGAGGCCGGCTACGACCTGGAGGCGCTGCGCCGCGCCGGCGGTGTCGCCGCCCGCACCCTGGCCGGTGTCAAGAAGGTCGCGCTGGCCCTGCCGGCCGAGTCCGCGGCGGAGGTCGAGGCGGTCGCGCTCGGCGGCCTGCTCGGCTCGTACGCCTTCGGCACCTACAAGGCCGACGGCAACGGCAAGGAGCCGGTCGGCGAGCTGGTCCTGCTGGCCGCCCGCAAGGGCAGCAAGGACGCCAAGGCCGCCGTGGAGCGGGCCGCCGCGATCGGCGAGGAGATGAACCGCGCCCGCGACCTGGTCAACACCGCGCCGAACGACCTGACCCCGAAGAGCTTCGCCGCGATCGCCCAGGCGGCCGGCAAGGAGCACGGCCTCAAGGTCGAGGTGCTGGACGAGAAGGCGCTGACCAAGGGCGGCTTCGGGGGCCTGCTGGGCGTCGGCAACGGCTCGACCAACCCGCCGCGGCTGGTGAAGCTCGCCTACACCCACCCGAAGGCGAAGGCGACCCTGGCCTTCATCGGCAAGGGCATCACCTACGACTCGGGCGGCATCTCGCTGAAGCCGGCCGGCCACAACGAGACCATGAAGTGCGACATGGCCGGCGCCGCCGCCGTGTTCGCCGCCGTGGTGGCCGCCAAGCGCCTGGGCCTGGCCGTCAACATCACCGGCTGGCTCGCGCTGGCCGAGAACATGCCGTCCGGCTCCGCCACCCGCCCGGGCGACGTGCTGCGCATGTACGGCGGCAAGACCGTCGAGGTGCTGAACACCGACGCCGAGGGCCGCCTGGTGCTGGCCGACGCGATCGTCAAGGCCGGCGAGGAGAACCCGGACGTCATCGTCGACGTGGCGACCCTGACCGGCGCCATGGTGCTGGCCCTGGGCACCCGCATGTTCGGTGTGATGGCCAACAACGACGAGCTGCGCGACAACCTGCACGCCATCGCGGGCGAGGTCGGCGAGCAGTCGTGGCCGATGCCGCTGCCGGCCGACCTGAAGAAGGGCATGACCGACTCGACCATCGCCGACCTGGCCAACATGGGCGAGCGGATGGGCGGCGGCCTGGTGGCCGGCCTGTTCCTGCAGGAGTTCGTGGCCGAGGGCATCGACTGGGCGCACCTGGACATCGCCGGCCCGGCGTACCACGAGAGCGCTCCGTTCGGTTACACCCCGAAGGGCGGCACCGCGAGCGCGGTGCGCACCCTGGTCCGCTTCGCGGAGCAGACCGCGGCCAACGGCAAGGCCTGATCCGAACGGATCCGAACCCGACGGGGGCCCGGCGCACTCGCGCCGGGCCCCCGTCGGCGTTCCCGCGCGGTTACCTGCGAGTAGGCCGCGGCGCCCCACCGCACCTATGTTCGCCACGGGCGAAACTTTGTTCCGCACTGCGGAAGAGGCGGCGCCGAAGCGGGCGGAAGGCGCCCGTCCGGCGGCTGCCAACAAGGCTTTGAGCTGCGATGATGCCCTTCCGTCGAGGGTGTTCCCGCCCCGGTGACCACTCCGTGGGACACCCCTGGGGTGGACCCGGACATCAGCCACCGCGAACAAGTGCGAAGATGTATTTCCGGCACGACTGGGCGCCCCACAAAGGCTTCCGACCCACCGGACCGCGACCGGCCCGGCGACCCACCCCATTGCATGGAGGACGTGACGTGGCGAACGACGCCAGCACCGTTTTCGACGTAGTCATTCTCGGAGGCGGAAGCGGCGGTTACGCCGCGGCGCTCCGCGCCGCTCAGCTGGGTCTGAGCGTCGCCCTGGTCGAGAAGGGCGAGCTGGGCGGCACCTGCCTGCACCGCGGCTGCATCCCGACCAAGGCACTGCTGCACGCCGCCGAGATCGCGGACGAGACGAAGGAGGCCGCCGAGTTCGGCGTTCTGGCCACCTTCCAGGGCATCGACATCAACGGCGTCCACAAGTACAAGGACGACGTCATCGCCGGCCTGTACAAGGGCCTCCAGGGCCTGGTCGCCTCGCGCAAGGTGACCTTCATCCAGGGCGCGGGCAAGCTCTCCTCGCAGACCTCGGTCGACGTGAACGGCCAGCGCATCGAAGGCCGCCACATTGTTCTCGCCACCGGTTCGGTGCCGCGCTCGATCCCGGGCCTGGAGATCGACGGCAACCGTGTGATCTCCTCGGACCACGCCCTCAAGCTCGACCGGATCCCGAAGTCGGCCGTCATCCTCGGCGGCGGCGTCATCGGCGTCGAGTTCGCCTCGGTCTGGAAGTCCTTCGGCGTCGAGGTCACCATCGTCGAGGCGCTGCCGCACCTCGTCCCGCTGGAGGACGAGAACTCCTCCAAGCTGCTGGAGCGCGCCTTCCGCAAGCGCGGCATCAAGTTCGAGCTGAAGGCCCGCTTCTCGGGCGTCGAGTACACCGAGTCCGGTGTCCGCGTCTCCACCGAGAACGGCAAGCAGATCGACGCCGACCTGCTGCTCGTCGCCATCGGCCGCGGCCCGGTCTCGGCCGGCCTCGGCTACGAGGAGAACGGCGTCGCGATGGACCGCGGCTACGTCCTGGTCGACGAGTACATGCGCACCAACGTGCCCACCATCTCGGCCGTCGGCGACCTCGCCCCGACCCTGCAGCTCGCCCACGTCGGCTTCGCCGAGGGCATCCTGGTCGCCGAGCGCCTGGCCGGCCTCAAGCCGGTGCCGATCGACTACGACGGCGTCCCGCGCGTGACCTACTCCAACCCGGAGGTCGCCTCCGTCGGCATCTCCGAGGCCAAGGCCGTCGAGCTGTACGGCAAGGAGAAGGTCGTCACCCTGAAGTACAACCTGGCCGGCAACGGCAAGAGCAAGATCCTGAAGACCGCCGGCGAGATCAAGCTCGTCCAGGTCAAGGACGGCGCCGTGGTCGGCGTCCACATGGTCGGCGCCCGCATGGGCGAGCAGGTCGGCGAAGCCCAGCTGATCTACAACTGGGAGGCCCTGCCGGCCGAGGTCGCGCAGCTCATCCACGCGCACCCGACCCAGTCCGAGGCCCTGGGCGAGGCGCACCTGGCGCTGGCCGGCAAGCCGCTGCACGCGCACGACTGATCGCGCCCACCACCCCCCGTTTCCGGTACTTCCCGTACTTCCCGTACGCAAGACTTGATAGGAGTCGCTGAAACCATGGCGGTCTCAGTAACACTGCCCGCGCTGGGCGAGAGCGTTTCCGAGGGCACCGTCACCCGTTGGCTGAAGGCCGAGGGTGAGCGTGTCGAGGTCGACGAGCCGCTGCTCGAGGTGTCGACCGACAAGGTCGACACCGAGATCCCGGCCCCGGCTTCCGGCATCCTCTCCTCGATCAAGGTCGGCGAGGACGAGACCGTCGAGGTCGGCGCCGAGCTGGCGATCATCGACGACGGCACCGGCGCCCCGGTCGCCGCCCCGGCCCCCGTGGTCGAGGCCGCGCCCGTCGCCGCTCCGGCTCCGGTCGCCGCCCCGGCCCCGGTCGCCACTCCCGCTCCGGTTGCCGCCCCGGCCCCGGCTGCCGCTCCGGCCGCCCCGGCCGGCGACGCCACCCCGGTGCTGCTGCCCGCCCTGGGCGAGTCGGTCACCGAGGGCACCGTCACCCGCTGGCTGAAGGCCGAGGGTGAGACGGTCGAGATCGACGAGCCGCTGCTCGAGGTCTCCACCGACAAGGTCGACACCGAGATCCCGTCGCCGGTCGCCGGCGTCGTCGTCAAGATCCTGGTCGGCGAGGACGAGACCGCCGAGGTCGGCGCCCAGCTCGCGCTGATCGGTGCCCCGGGTGCCGCCGCTGCCGCTCCGGCTCCGGTCGCCGCCCCGGCCCCGGTTGCCGCCCCGGCCCCGGCTCCGGTTGCCGCTGCTCCGGCTCCGGTCGCTGCTCCGGCTCCGGCCCCGGTTGCCGCTGCTCCGGCTCCGGTCGCTGCTCCCGCTCCGGTTGCCGCCCCGGCTCCGGCCCCGGTTGCCGCCCCGGCTCCGGTTGCCGCTCCGGCTCCCGTCGCCGCCCCGGCCGCCCCGGTGGCCGACGCCGGTGACGCCTACGTCACCCCGCTGGTGCGCAAGCTCGCCGCCGAGCACGGCGTGGCGCTGTCCTCCGTCGCCGGCACCGGCGTCGGCGGCCGCATCCGCAAGCAGGACGTCATCGCCGCCGCGGAGGCCGCCAAGGCCGCCCCGGCCCCGGTCGCCGCTGCCGCCGCCCCGGCCGCCGCTGCGCCGAAGGCCGCCGCCGCGCCGTCCGCCCTGCGCGGCCAGACGGTCAAGATGACCCGCATGCGCAAGGTCATCGGCGACAACATGATGAAGGCCCTGCACGAGCAGGCCCAGCTGACCAGCGTGGTCGAGGTGGACGTCACCAAGATCATGTCGCTGCGCGCCAAGGCCAAGGAGGGCTTCCTGGCCCGCGAGGGCGTCAAGCTCTCCCCGATGCCGTTCTTCGTGAAGGCCGCCGCCCAGGCGCTGAAGGTCCACGCGGTCGTCAACGCGCGGATCAACGACGCCGAGGGCACCATCACCTACTTCGACACCGAGAACATCGGTATCGCGGTGGACTCCGAGAAGGGTCTGATGACCCCGGTCATCAAGGGTGCGGGCGACCTCAACATCGCCGGCATCTCGAAGAAGACCGCCGAGCTGGCCGCCAAGGTCCGCGACAGCAAGATCACCCCGGACGAGCTGTCCGGCGCCACCTTCACGATCAGCAACACCGGCTCGCGCGGTGCGCTGTTCGACACCGTGATCGTGCCGCCGAACCAGGCCGCCATCCTGGGCATCGGCGCCACCGTCAAGCGCCCGGTGGTCATCGAGGCCGACGGCGGCACCGCCATCGGCATCCGTGACATGACCTACCTGTCGCTCTCCTACGACCACCGCCTGGTGGACGGCGCCGACGCCGCCCGCTACCTGGTCGCGGTCAAGGAGATCCTCGAGGCCGGCGAGTTCGAGGTCGAGCTCGGCCTGTAGGACAGCGCGGCCGCAGCACGGTCGTACGGAGCCCCGTGTCGTCCCCGGACGGCGCGGGGCTCCGGCCGCTTCCGGGATGCGGTTCGCGCCGGGTCATGGCATGCGTGGAGACGACTGAACAGGGATGCTTGAGCGGTGATGGACGAGACGGACTTCTGGCAGATCATCGACGACACCTGGGAGGCCGCCGACGGCGATCCCGATGAACAGGCCGAGCGGCTGGTGGAGCGCCTCGTCCAGCTGACCCCCGACGACGTGATCGACTTCGGCCGGCTGTTCGAGGCCCGGTTCCAGCGCGCCTACCGCTACGACCTGTGGGGTGCGGCCCACCTGCTGCTGGACGGCGCCTCCGAGGACACCTTCGACTACTTCCGCTGCTGGCTGATCGGCCAGGGCCGGGAGGTCTTCGAGGGCGGGCTGGCCGAACCGGACGACCTGGCGGACCTGCTGCCCGAGTTCGACGAGGAGGAGGACGGCGAGGCCGAGGACCTCGGCTTCGCCGCCGACGAGGCGTACGAGCAGCTGACCGGCCTGCCGCTGCCCGACGTGGGCGGGCGGCAGGCGGGGCGGCCGTCCGGGGCGTTCCTGGACTTCGACG
The DNA here is from genome assembly GCF_040303105.1 of Kitasatospora sp. NPDC096128. Lineage (NCBI taxonomy): Bacteria > Bacillati > Actinomycetota > Actinomycetes > Kitasatosporales > Streptomycetaceae > Kitasatospora > Kitasatospora sp. NPDC096128. The sequence continues at coordinate 102,207 of NZ_JBEOSP010000007.1, forward strand.
ACCCGGACGTGATGGCGAAGCGCTTCCCCAAGCTCTGGGAGCGGTACGGGGACTGAAGGGCCTCAGGTGCTGCTGCCGGAGGAGCCGTCCTGCTTGATGCCCCTGAGGATCTGGTCCAGCATCGAGGCGTCCGGCGCGGCCGGGTCGTCGTCCACGCCGCCCTCGAAGACCACGTAGCCGCCGCCCTTGGCCGGGACGGCGGCCAGCAGCACGTAGCCCTGGGTGCCGTCCGAGGTGCGGACGTGCCAGCGGGTGGCGTAGCCGAGCACACCGGCGACGGAGACGTAGCCGGAGCCGGAGTCGGTGTGCGAGGTGATCCCGGTGAAGATCGTCCCGGCGTAGGCCGGCATCGCCGCGTCGGCGGCCGCCTTGGGGGTGTCTCCCTGGACGGTGTCCTTCTCGATCGAGAACTGGCCGCGGATGCAGGAGTTGCCGTCGGCGCAGGTGTAGCGGCCGCTGCCGAGGTAGACGGTGGAGTGCGCGGAGTTGGAGGCCGCGTCCCAGCCGTCGAAGACCGGAACGGTGATCGCGTGCTGCGGGTCCGGGACGGTGGTCTTGATGGACGGGACCGGCCTGGGGGCCGGGACGGTCGGCGTGGTCCGGGTCGGGGTGGGGCTCGGCGTGGGGCTGTCGCTCTGGGTGACGGTGACCGTGGGATTCGGGGTCGGGTCCGCCTTGGTGTCCCCGCCGCTGCTGAGCACGAGCCCGGCGATGATCCCGCCGACGGCCAGCACCGCGACCGAGATGCCGACGATCACGCCGGTGCTGTTCTTCCCACCGGTGGGCGGCGGGTAGCCGTAGGCCGCGCCCGGGTAGGCCTCCTGGCCGGGGTAGGGCGGCTGGCCCGGGTACTGCTGTTGGCCGCCGTACGGGGCCTGGCCGGGGTAGCCGTAGCCGGGCGCCTGCGCCGCGTCCTGGACCGGGTAGCCGTAGCCGGCGGCGGGCGGGCCGCCCTGCGCCGGGTAGCCGTAGCCGGGCTGCGGCGACTGGGCGGCAGGGGGCTGCCCTGCGGGAGGCTGCCCTGCGGGGGGCTGTGCTGCGGGGGGCTGCCAGACCTGGGTCGGGGCGTCGGCGAGCTGTCCGGCGGCGCCCTGGAGCGGGCGGACCTCGGCCGTCCAGGCGTTGCCGTCCCACCAGCGCTCGTGACCGGGGGTGCCGTCCGCACCGGCGACCGGGTACCACCCGGGAGGCGTCGAGTTGCTCACGGGCGTACGGTACCCGGCGCGGCGCTGCTCCAGACAGGCCACGTACGTCACGACTCTGCAGCACCGGTCCTGACGGACCGTCAGCCGCTCGGGCGGGTTCGGTCGACCAGCCGGCGGGCCATCCACACGTCGTCCACGTAGCACCCGTCGATCAGGAACTCCTCGGCCAGGGTGCCCTCGACCGTGAAGCCGCAGCTCTCGTACAGCCGACGGGCCGGGGCGTTCCAGCCGAGCACCCGAAGGGTCAGCTTGCGGGCGCCCGCGGCCCGGGCCTGCTCACAGGCCGCCTCGACCAGCCGGCGGCCGATGCCCCGACCGCGCACCGTACCGTCGACGGCCAGGCCCTGGATCTGCCGGACGTGCCGGTTGACCGCCAGCCTGGTCGCCGGGATCTGGCGGACGTAGCCGACGATCCGGCCGTCCAGGACGGCCAGCAGGAACTGGTCGGGGGTGCGGCCCTCGTCGAAGGCCCGCTTCCCGGCGGGCGGCTCCGGGGCGACATCCGAGAGGGTGGACCAGGCGGCACGGTCGAGCTCGGCGAGCCCGCGCTCGTCCTCGGGGCGGGCCGGGCGGATGATCAGGTCCTCTTCACGGGTCATGGCGCGTGATGCTACTGGGGCGCGTGCGAAAGGTGACAGGCCATAAGGACTGAGAGGATGGGCCCATGCGCATCGCTGTCACGGGCTCCACGGGATTGATCGGTTCGGCACTCGTCCGCTCCCTGCTGGCGGACGGCCATCAGGTGGTCCGGCTGGTCCGGCACCGCTCCAGGACGGGACCGCAGGCGGACGGCAGCACGGCGATCGGCTGGAACCCGCTGCTCGGCGAGGTCGACCGGGACGGGCTCGCCGGGGTCGACGCGGTGGCACACCTGGCCGGCGCCGGGGTCGGCGACCGCCGGTGGACGGACTCCTACAAGCGCGAGATCCGGGAGAGCCGGGTGTACGGCACCGAGACGCTGGCGGTGGCGCTGGCAGAGCTCCAGGAGCCGCCGCGGGTCCTGGTCAGCGCCTCTGCGGTCGGCTGGTACGGGCAGACCGGGGACCAGGTGATCGACGAGGACTCCCCCGCCGGGGACGACTTCCTGGCCGAGGTCTGCCTGGAGTGGGAGGCAGCCGCGCGGCCCGCCGAGCGGGCCGGGATCCGGGTCGTCCACCCGCGCACCGGGATGGTGCTGTCCGCCGCCGGCGGCGCGGGCGGGCGGCTGTTCCCGCTGTTCAAGCTGGGCCTGGGCGGACGGCTCGGCAGCGGCAGGCAGTACTGGAGCTACATCTCGCTGGCCGACGAGGTGGCCGCGCTGCGGTTCCTGATCGACCGGGAGGACCTCTCCGGCGCGTTCAACCTCACCGCGCCGGAGCCCGCCACCAACGCGGAGCTGACCGCGGCGCTCGGGCGGGCGATGGGACGGCCGACGCCGTTCCCGGTGCCGGAGGCGGTGCTCAAGGCCGTGCTCGGGGAGCTGGCGGTCGAGGTGGTCGGGAGCCACCGGGTGGTGCCGCGGCGGCTGCTGGACGCGGGCTTCCGGTTCGCGCACCCGGACCTGGACTCGGCGGTGCGGGCGGCGCTGTGACGGCGGCGCTGTGACGGCGGCGCGGGGCTCGGGCGCTGTGACGGCGGCGCGGGGGCTCGCCGGAGTCGGGTGGGCGGCACGGTGACCCCTCGTTCTGCGTAGACCCGCTACGGCATTCGCCCTGGCCAGGGGCATATGCCGGGCGGGGTCGGACGGGGCTCCGAGAGGGGGCGCACGGGAGCACACGGCGGGCGCGTCGCACGCCCCCGGTGACCGTGCGCGCCCGTCGACCCGGCAACCCGGCCGCCACGGCGCACTGTCCGTGACCGCGCCCCCGCCCGGCGCCGCACGACCCCGCCCGAGCCCGGCATCGAGCCCACTCCGCCTGTCTGATGCTCACACTGACGGGGCATCACCTTCCTCGGACCGTGCCCGGCACCCCGCTGCCTGCGTCGGCCGGAGCCCCGGGAACCCCAGGGAGGGAGCACGCCAGTGCCCACGTACGACTTCACCCGCCGCGCCCGTCGCCCGTCCGACCCGGACGTCGTCGTGGTCGGCGCCGGACTCGCGGGCCTGGCCGCCGCCCGCGCACTCACCGGCCGCGGCCTCACCGTCCAGGTCCTGGAGGCCGCCGACCGGATCGGCGGCCGGATGGCCACCCGCGAGCTGGACGGCTTCCGCCTCGACGACGGCAGCCACCTGCTCAACACCGCCTACCCCGAACTGCGCCGGGCGCTCGACCTCGACCGCCTGGACCTGCGCCCGCTCGCGCCCGGCGTACTCGTGCACAGCGCCGGCCGCCGCTACCGCGCCGGGGACCCGCAGCTCACCGCCGCCCGGCAGGCCGCCCTCCGGGCCCCGCTCGGCAGCCCGCTGGACAAGGCCCGCCTCGGCAGCTGGCTCGGCCGGATCGCCACCACCCCGGCCGCCCGGCTGCAGGCCCGCCCGGAGACCACCGCCGCCCGCGCGCTGACCGGCCACGGCCTCGCCCCGCGCACCGTCGACGGCTTCCTGCGCCCGCTGCTCAGCGCCCTGCTCGGCGACCCGGCCCTCGGCACCAGCAGCCGGATCGCCGACCTGGTGCTCCGCTCGTACGCCCGCGGCCGACTCTGTCTGCCCGCCGACGGGATCGCGGCCGTGCCGGCCCAGCTGGCCGCCGCACTGCCCGCCGGCACCGTGCGGACCGGGGTGCAGGTCACCTCGATCGGCGCCGACGGCGTGGAGACCCTCGCCCACGGGCGGATCGGCGCCCAGGCCGTGGTGGTCGCCACCGACGCCCGCTCCGCCGCCGAGCTGCTGCCCGGGCTGCGGCTGCCGGACTTCCACCCCGTCACCACCTTCTTCCACGCCGCCGACCGCGCCCCGCTCGCCGAGGCCGTGCTGCTGCTCGACGCCGACCGGCCGAACGGGCACCCACCGCTGGTCTCGCACTCGCTGGTGCTCAGCGAACTCCACCCGTCCTACGCCCCGGCCGGCCAGGCGCTGATCGCCAGCACCGTGCTCGGACGGCGCTCCTTCGACGCGGGCGGCCCGGCCGGCGTGGAACCGGCCGTCCGGGCCCGGCTCGCCGAGCTGTACGGCAGCTCGACGGCGGACTGGCAGTTCCTCAGCGTGCGGCACGTCCCGGACGCGCTGCCCGCGATGCCGCCACCGCACAACCTCCGCCGCCCGGTTCGGCTGCTGGCCGGGCTGTACGTCGCAGGGGACCACCGGGACACCAGCACCGTCCAGGGCGCGCTGGTCTCCGGGCGGCGGGCGGCGCGGGCGGTGCTGGGCGACCTCGGGCTGCCGGCCGGTGCGCGGGAGGCCGAGGCGGCGGCCTGACGGTCCCACCGGGGGGACACACCAGCGGTCTGCCGGGGTGACGGACCGACGGCGTGCCAGGATGCCTCGCATGACCGTTCCGACCGCTCATCGGATGATTCCCATGGGTTCGGCCACTCGGCCGGACGCCCGGTGAGCGCCTCCGCCCAGCCGGTGGCGCTGATCCTGATCCCCGCCGCGGCCGTCGCCGCACCGCTGCTCGCCGACCGGCTGCTGCGGTGGATCGCCGTACCGACCGTGGTGTTCGAGATCGTGCTCGGCGTGCTGATCGGCCCGGACGTCCTGGACTGGGCGCACGTCGACGACCGGGTGAACGCGCTCTCCCAATTCGGCCTGGCCATACTGATGTTCCTCGCCGGGTACGAGATCGACTTCGCCAAGCTGCGCGGTGGCCCACTGAAACGGGCGGGCACCGCGTGGCTGGTCTCGCTCGTACTGGCCCTCGGCATCGGCGCCCTGGTCAACCGGGACCCGTGGGACGGCGCCTTCGCCGGGCTGGTGCTCACCACCACCGCGCTCGGCACGATCCTGCCGATCCTCCGCGACTCCGGCGAACTGCCCACCCCCTTCGGCTCGTTGGTGATGGCCACCGGCGCGGTCGGGGAGTTCGGGCCGATCATCGCGATCGCCGTGCTGCTCAGCGGCAACTCCCCCGCCCGGACCGCGGTCATCCTCGGCGCCTTCGCGGTGATCACCGCCGTCGCCGTCCTCGGCGCCCGCCGGCCACGGCCGGCCTGGGCCACCCGGCTGATCGAGCGCACCCTGCGCACCTCCGGGCAGTTCGCGATCCGGACGGTGATCCTGGTGCTGGCCGTCATGGTCGCGGCCGCGCTCTGGCTCGACCTGGACATGCTGCTCGGCGCCTTCACCGCCGGGATCGTCTCCCGACTGCTGCTCTCCGACATCCGGCGGGCCGAGGAGGAGGTGATCGAGGCCAAGCTGGAGAGCATCGGCTTCGGCTTCCTGGTGCCGATCTTCTTCGTGGTCAGCGGGATGAACTTCGACCTGAACGCGCTGCTGGACGACCCGGGCACACTGCTGCTCGTCCCGGTGTTCCTGCTGCTGTTCCTCGCCGTGCGCGGCGGGCCGGCCGGACTGCTCGCGCCGGCCGGGCTCGGCAGGCGGGACCGTGCGGCGCTCGGGCTGTACGCGTCGACGGCGCTGCCGCTGGTCGTGGTGATCACCACGATCGAGGTGCAGGCCGGGCACCTGCCCTCCTCGACGGCGGCCGCGCTGGTCGGTGCCGGGATGCTGTCGGTGCTGGTGTTCCCGCTGGTGGCACAGCGGGTGCGGGGCGGGGTGCGGCCTTCGGCGGCCGCCGAAGGCGAGCGGCCGAGGGTCCGGGCCGAGAGCTGGTGAGCTCCCGGCCCTCGCACGGCCGGTTCCGTCAGATCACGCCCGCCTGGCGGGCCGTCTCCTCGAAGGCGCGGGCCACCTGGCTGCCCCGGTAGGGGGTGAGGCGGCGGTGGAAGTCCCGGACGTACTCCAGCGAGCGGGCCGAGCGCATCTCCCCCGCCGCCCGCAGCGCGTCGGTGGCCATGGTGCAGGCCTCGTCGAGGTCCCCCATGCCGAGCCGGGCGGTGGCCAGCACCAGCCGGCAGAAGATCCGGCTGCGCGCGTAGGCGGGCGAGCGCAGCCGCAGCGACTTCTCGGCGTGCTGCGCGGAGGTGCGCCACTGCTGGAGGTCGCGGTAGCAGTGGGCGAACTCGTCGGAGAGCTGAGCCTCGTCGAAGTACCGTGCCCAGGAAGGCAGTTCGTCGCCCGTCCGGGAGGCAGCGAGCGAGCGCTCGGCCCGTACCAGCGCCGTGGTGCAGGAGCGGACGTCGCCCAGCAGGCCGTGTCCGCGCGCCTCGGCGGCGTGCATCAGCGACTGGACCACCGGCGGGACGGCGGTGCCGACGCCCTGCTGGGCGACCCGGGCGAGCTGGACGGCCTCCCGGCCGTGGCCCAGGTGGACGGCCTGCTGGCTCATCGTCACCAGCACGTAGCCGCCCAGCGCGCGGTCCCCGGCGGCCTGGGAGAGGCGCAGCGCCTGGACGAAGTAGCGCTGGGCGAGGCCGTGCGCGGCGATGTCGAAGGACGTCCAGCCGGCCAGCCTGGTGAGGTCGGCGACGGCGCCGAACAGGGCGCGGCCAATCTGCTCGCCGTAGCGGCCGCGCAGCATCGGCTCGGCCTCGCTCTCCAGGTAGCGGACCAGTGCCTGGCGGGCGTGGCCGCCGCCGTAGGCGTGGTCGAGCGCGCGGAAGAGGTCGCCGACCGCGCGGATGGCGGCGATGTCGCCGCGACCGACCCGCAGGGCGGGGCGGGCCTCCCGGGTCGGGTCGGCGTACGGCGGTTCGACGGCCGCGGGCGGGCGGCGGCTCTGGGTGGGCACCCGGCCGATGGTGGCGGCGGTGCCGGTGGTGCCGGCCGTGCTGCGCACCCCCGGGGCGCCCGGGGCGCCGATCGGCTGGGTGCGCGCCGGGCCCGCGGCGGGTGCGCCGGGTGCGCTCTGCGCCGGTGCGGCGGGGGCGGTGTCGGGTGGGCCGGTGGCGGTGTCCGGGCGGATCAGCGTGGAGCCGTCCCGGGCGACCCGCTCGTCGGTGCGGCCGATCAGCCAGTCCCGGCTGGGGACGACCAGGCCCGCCGGGGTGAAGGCGATCCGGCGCAGTTCGGACTGCGGGCCGTTGTCCTTGCGCCACATGCTCGCCACGATGTCCACCGCCTCCTGCGGGGTCTCGGCGAACTCCAGGCCCGCGTAGACCGGGGCGCAGGCGTCCAGGCCGAGGTCCTGGGCGGTGAGGCGGCGGCCGAGGCGGCGGGTGAAGACCTCGGCGATCAGCGCCGGGGTAGCGCCGCGGGGCTGCTGGCCGCGCAGCCAGCGGGTGACCGAGGTCTTGTCGTAGCGCAGGTCGAGGCCGTGCTCCAGGCCGAGCTGGTCGACCCGGCGGGCCAGGCCGGCGTGCGAGAAGCCGGCCTCCTCGATCAGGGCGGCGAGTTGGCCGTTCTGCGGCGTCGGGCCGGAGTGGCCGGTGTGGCTGCCGTGGCCGCTGGTGGTCGCGGGCGCGGCGGTGGCCTCGTGCCGGGCGGGTGTGGCCTGCACGGGCAGTCGCAGTTCCTCGGCGGTCGGGGCGTCGGCGGTCAGCGGGTCAGCGGTCAGCGTATCGGTGGTCAGCGCGTCGGCGGTCAGGGCGTCGGGGGCGTCCGGAAGGGCCCGGCCGACCGGGCCTCGGCGCTGGCCGAGCGGGTCGAGCGGTCCGTACGCCGGGCTGTCGGTTGCAGGCCGTTGGGGCATGTCAGTCAACACCTCTCGGACGTCGCACCGGGCGCCACCAGCAGTTCGGCTCGCCCGGGGCGGCGCCCCCTGTCGGGAATCGGCGTGAATGTAGCGAGCATTCGGGCGCTATGGGTGGATCTGACCGAGCAATCCTCCGAACGGGTGAAGCAAGCGCGCCCATTGTGGGGAAGCGAGGTCAGGATGGGTTTGGCTGTCCGGGGTCGAACGGTCGACCGGAGCCCGTAGCGGTTGCCGACACAGTCCACCGGGGTGCTGTGTCGGTCCACCACATGGGAGCCGCGCCGTCGGATTCCTACCGTTCTCGGCCATGGACACCTCTACTGCCCGCCCGCTCGACGGCCGCACGGCCCTGGTCACCGGGGCCGCCTCGGGCATCGGCCGGGCCTGCGCCGAAGCCCTCGCCGAGGCCGGCGCCCGGGTCTACGTCGTCGACCTCGCGGCCGGCCCGGCCCGGGAGCTCGCGGACCGGATCGGCGGGCGCGCGGTCGTCGCCGACCTCGCCGATCCGGAGGCCGTGGACGCCCTGCCGGCCGACGCCGACATCGTGGTCAACAACGCCGGCCTCCAACACCTCGCGCCCGTCCACGAGTTCCCGGTCGAGCGCTTCACCCTCATGCAACGCGTCATGGTCGAGGCCCCGTTCCGGATCCTGCGCCGCACCCTCCCGCACATGTACGAGCGGGGGTGGGGCCGGGTCGTCAACGTCTCCTCCGTCCACGGCCTGCGCGCCAGCGCCTTCAAGTCCGCGTACGTCACCGCCAAGCACGCCCTGGAAGGCCTCAGCAAGACCGTCGCCCTGGAGGGCGCCCCGCACGGGGTCACCAGCAACTGCATCAACCCCGGGTACGTCCGAACTCCCCTGGTGGAGCAGCAGATCGCCGCCCAGGCCCTGGCCCACGGCATCCCCGAGGACGAGGTCGTCGAACGGATCATGCTCGACCGCACCGCCGTCAAGCGCCTCATCGAACCGACCGAGGTCGCCCGACTGGCCCTCTGGCTCTGCTCCCCCGCCGCCTCCTACATCACCGGCGCCAGCCTCCCCATCGACGGCGGCTGGACGGCGCACTGAGCGCCTCCCCCCTGCTCCGTTGGGGGGTCGGCAACGGCGAGGAGGTGACGTCGTCATGGGATGGGTGGCCACAGGAGGGCGATGGGATGTGTGGGTTGGGCACATAGGCCGGGGGACCTGGGGTTCCTACCTTGTGGCGACACCGTCCCCCGTTCCCCTGGACCTGGAAGTGGTGACCATGAACGCCCCTGCACGTGGTTCGGCGGCGCCCAGTTCACTCCCCCGAGTGGTGGCCGCGAGTCTGATCGGCACGACGATCGAGTGGTACGACTACTTCTTGTACGGAACGGCGGCGGCGCTGGTGTTCGGGAAGCTGTTCTTCCCGCACAGCGATCCGCTGACCGGGACACTGCTGTCGTTCCTGACCTACGCGATCGGGTTCGCGGCGCGGCCGGTCGGGGCCCTGGTGTTCGGGCACTTCGGGGACCGGGTGGGGCGGAAGAAGCTGCTGGTGGTGAGCCTGCTGCTGATGGGCGGCTCGACCACGGCGATCGGGTTGCTGCCGACGTACGACTCGGTCGGGGTGGCGGCGCCGGTGCTGCTGACGGCGCTTCGGCTGGTGCAGGGGTTCGCGCTCGGCGGGGAGTGGGGCGGGGCGGTGCTGCTGGTGTCGGAGCACGGCGACCAGCGGCGGCGGGGGTTCTGGGCGTCCTGGCCGCAGGGCGGGGCGCCGGCCGGGAACCTGCTGGCGGCGGGGGTGCTGTCGCTGATGACGGCGGTGCAGTCGGAGAGCGCGTTCCTGGCCTGGGGCTGGCGGGTGCCGTTCCTGCTGTCGGCGGTGCTGGTCGGGGTCGGGATGTGGATCCGGCTGGCGGTGGAGGAGTCGCCGCTGTTCCAGCAGGCGGTGGCGAACCGGGCGGGCCGACCGGAGGCCGAAGCCGAACCGGCACCGCTGGTCGGGGTGTTGAGGCACCACTGGCGGGAGGTGCTGGTGGCGATGGGGGCCCGGATGGCGGAGAACATCTCGTACTACGTCATGACCACCTTCGTGCTGACCTACGCCGTCACCCACGCCCACTTCGACAAGCAGAGCGCGCTGAACGCCGTACTGATCGCCAGCGCCGTGCAGTTCGCGCTGATCCCGCTGTTCGGGGCACTGTCGGACCGGGTCGGGCGCAAGCCGGTGTACCTGGTGGGCGCGGCCGGGGTCGGGGTCTGGGCGTTCGTGTTCTTCGGGATGGTGGACACCCACTCGTTCGGGCAGTTGGTCGTCGCGGTGACGGTCGGCCTGGTGTTCCACAGCGCGATGTACGCGCCCCAGGCGGCCTTCTTCTCCGAGCTGTTCGCGACCCGGCTTCGCTACTCGGGGGCCTCGATCGGCGCCCAGTTCGCCTCGGTGGCGGCCGGCGCGCCCGCACCGCTGATCGCCACCGCGCTGCTCAAGGACTACGGCAGCGCCACGCCGATCTCGGTGTACGTGGCGGTCGCGGCGGCGATCACCGTACTTGCGGTGCTGTGCGGGCGGGAGACCAGGGGGCAGGACCTGGCGGCGGTCGAGGAGGACGCGTCGGAGGACGGCGCGGCGGTCGGAAAGCCTGCCGTGGCCTGAGGGTTGAGCCGATAGCATCGCGAGTTCTCGGCACCGACGGATCCGACGCCGATTGGCGGCCCGCACCATGAACCACCCCGGATGAACCACCCCGACGAGAGCGCCGCGCCCGCTCTGCGGCAGTTGCTCGACCTGCTCGCCTCCGGCGCCGCCACCGAGGACTTCGCCGAGGTGCTGGCCGACGCCCGCCGCCGCGGCGCGTCGGCCGGCGTCCTCGCCGAGATCGACGACGCCACCTGGCAGGCCCTGCGGGTGCACCGAACGCTGCGTCAACACCGGCGCCGCGAGGCCGAGTTGACGGCCCTGTTCGACACCGCCGGGGACCTCGCCGCCTCCCGGGACCTGGACGCCGTGCTGCAGGCGATCGTCCGCCGGGCCCGGCTGCTGCTCGGCACCGACACCGCGTACCTGACCCTGCCGGACGAGGCCGCCGGCGACACCTACATGCGGGTCACCGACGGCTCGGTCTCCGTCCTGTTCCAGACCCTGCGGCTCAGCCTCGGCGACGGCCTGGGCGGGCTGGTCGCGCAGACCGCCCGCCCGTACGCCACCCCCGACTACCGCACCGACGAACGCTTCCACCACACCGGCACGATCGACGCGGGCGTGCTGGACGAGGGCCTGGTGGCGATCATCGGCGTGCCGCTGCTGCTCGGCGGGGAGGTCATCGGCGTCCTGTTCGCCGCCGACCGCTCACCGCGCGCCTTCTCCCCCGACGAGGTCGCGCTGCTCTGCACCCTGGCCGCGCACGCCGCGATCGCCCTGGACACCGCCAAGGCCCTGGCCGACACCCGGGCCGCGCTGGCCGAGCTGAACGCCGCCAACGAACTGGTCCGGGCCCACTCCGCCGCCGTCCAGCGCGCCGAGCAGGCGCACGACCGGCTCACCGACCTGGTGCTCCGCGGCGCCGAGGTGCCGGACGTGGCCGCCGCCGTCGCCCACCTGCTGGACGGGGAGATAACCGTCCTGGACGCCGAGGGCGAGCCGCTGGCCGGGCGGCCCGCCGCCGCGGCCGAACTCGCCGGGGCGATGACCGCCTCCCGGGCCGAGGGCCGGTCCGTACGGCACGGCGGGCTGTGGGTGTGCGCCGCGCTGGCCGGGCACGACGCACTCGGCACCCTGGTGCTGCGCGGCCGGCCCGACCTGGACGACGCCGACCGCCGGCTGTTCGAACGGGCCGGTGTGGTGACGGCGCTGCTCCTGCTGCTGCGCCGCTCGGTCGCGGAGACCGAGAACCGGGTCCGCGGCGAGCTGCTCACCGACCTGCTCACCGCCCCCGACCGCGACCCGGCCGGGCTCACCGCCCGCGGCCGCCGGCTCGGGGTCGACCTCGCCCGCCCCCACCTGGTGCTGGCCGCCGAGCCCGCCGACGGCGACGGTGACGACCGGGGACGACTGGCCGGCGCGGCCCGGCGGTACCTGTTCGGCTCCCGCGGCGTCAGCGCCGAGCACGGCGAGGCGGTGGTACTGCTGGTGCCCGTCACCCCGGGCGACACCGACGACCCCGAGGAGACCGCCCGCCGGGCCGCCGAACGGCTGGCCCGACTGGCGGGCTTCGCGGTCACCGTCGGCGCCGGCCGCCCCGCCGCCGGACCGGCCGCGCTGGCCGCCTCGTACACCGAGGGCCTGCGCTGCGTACGCGCCCTGCGGGTGCTCGGCCGCGCCGGCGAGGGCGCCTCGGCCCGGGCACTCGGCTTCCTCGGGGTGCTGCTCGGCGACGGCCACGACGTGGACGGCTTCGTCGGCGCCACGCTCGGCCCGCTGCTCGCCTACGACGCCCGGCGCGGCACCGAACTGGTCCGCACCCTGCGCGCCTACTTCGACTGCGGCGGCAGCCTGACCCGTGCCAAGGACGAGCTGCACGTCCACGTGAACACGGTGGTGCAGCGGCTGGACCGGGTGGAGGCGCTGCTCGGACCGGACTGGAACCAGCCGGAGCGGTCGCTGGAGCTGCAGCTGGCGCTGCGCCTGCGGCTGCTGGCCGGGGACGGCGACGGCGCAGGCCCGACGGGGACGGCCGGGGCGGGAGGCTGAACGGGGAGGCTGAACGGGTGGCGAGGGCGTGGGCGTACAGTGGCGAGGTTGGTCTCGAACGCCTGGCAAGGAGCGGCAGCGGTGAGCGAGAACGTGCGTTTCGTTCGAATGGGCATAGGCGAGCACGTCGTCCCGTACGAGGAGGCGTGGGAGGAACAGCAGCGACTGCACGCGCTGCGGGTCGCGGACGAGATCCCCGACACCGTGCTGCTGCTGGAGCACCCGCCCGTCTACACCATGGGCAAGCGCACCAACCCCGCCGACCTGCCGCTGGACGGCACCCCGGTGGTCGAGGTCAACCGGGGCGGCGAGATCACCTGGCACGGCCCCGGCCAGCTGGTCGGCTACCCGATCATCAAGCTCCCCGACCCGATCGACGTGATCGCGTACGTCCGCCGGCTGGAGGAGGCGCTGATCCGCGCCGCCGCCGACTTCGGCGTCGGGACCACCCGGGTCGAGGGCCGCAGCGGGGTCTGGGTGCTCGGCGAGAACATCCCGGACGCCGTGGTGGACCCGGCCGAGGTGGTCGACATCGGCAAGCTGACCCTGCGGATGGGCCTGCCGCTGGGCATCGACCCGCGGCTGGCCGGCCCCGAGTACGCGCCGTCCAACGCCGGGCAGCGCGGCGGCGACCGCAAGCTCGCCGCGATCGGCGTACGGGTCGCCCGCGGGGTGACCATGCACGGCTTCGCGCTGAACTGCGATCCGGAGATGACGTACTTCGACAAGATCGTGCCCTGCGGCATCCGGGACGCCGGCGTCGCCTCGCTGGCCGGCGAGCTGCGCCGCGACTTCCCGGTGGGCGAGGCGCTGCCGGCCGTCGAGCGGCACCTCCGGGAGGTGTTCGCCGAGTTGCCGGAGCCGGCGCCCAGCCGCTCGCCCAGCGGGGCGCCCAGCGGGGCGCTGAACGGGTCGCTGAACGGGTCGCTGAACAGCGCGCCCAGCCCCTCGCTCGGCGGCTGAAGTCCTCCGGAGCCTTCCAGGAACACGCTGGAATCCCCCCAGCACTGGGAATCTACTGGCCGGTAGCCGTGTTGCCCTGCGATTGCAGGGCGGCAGGCCCGGCGAAGGCCGTACAACCACAGGCGTACCCTGGGGGTACCCCGTCTAGTTCTAGGAGTCGCACGTGTCCGCTGTCGCGCCCGACGGCAGGAAGCTGCTCCGCCTGGAGGTCCGCAACAGCGAGACCCCCATCGAGCGGAAGCCCGAGTGGATCAAGACCCGCGCGAAGATGGGGCCGGAGTACAACGCCCTCCAGTCGCTGGTGAAGAAGGAGGGACTGCACACGGTCTGCCAGGAGGCCGGCTGTCCCAACATCTTCGAGTGCTGGGAGGACCGCGAGGCGACCTTCCTCATCGGCGGTGACCAGTGCACCCGCCGCTGCGACTTCTGCCAGATCGACACCGGCAAGCCCGCCGAGTTCGACCGCGACGAGCCCCGCCGGGTCGCCGAGTCCATCGTCACCATGGACCTCAACTACGCCACCATCACCGGCGTCGCCCGCGACGACCTGGAGGACGGCGGCGCCTGGCTGTACGCCGAGACCGTCCGCCAGGTACACGCGATGACCGCCGAGCGCGCGGCCGGCCGCACCGGCGTCGAGCTGCTCATCCCCGACTTCAACGCGGTGCCCGAGCAGCTGGCCGAGGTCTTCTCCTCCCGCCCCGAGGTGCTCGCCCACAACGTCGAGACCGTCCCGCGCATCTTCAAGCGGATCCGCCCCGCCTTCCGCTACGAGCGCTCCCTGGACGTCATCACCCAGGCCCGCGCCGCCGGGCTGGTCACCAAGTCCAACCTGATCCTGGGCATGGGCGAGACCCGCGAGGAGGTCAGCCAGGCGCTGGCCGACCTGGTCGGGGCCGGCTGCGAGCTGATCACCATCACCCAGTACCTGCGGCCCTCGCTGCGCCACCACCCGGTGGAGCGCTGGGTGAAGCCCCAGGAGTTCGTCGAGCTCCAGGAGGAGGCCGAGGAGCTGGGCTTCGCCGGCGTCATGTCGGGCCCGCTGGTGCGCTCCTCGTACCGGGCCGGCCGGCTGTACCGGCAGGCGCTGGAGAAGCGCGAGCAGGCCGCAGTCTGACCTCGGAGCCTGTTTGAGCCATTGAGCCATCGGAAGGGCGGAGCCACGGCTCCGCCCTTCCGGGTTTCACCGCGCTTTGACTGCCTGGTCACGGGCTGGTAACACGGGGTGGGGATGATGGACGCCTGGTGGGCGTTCGATTGTTCTCGGCCACGAGTCCCGGCCTTCGGTCCCGGCCCCGACTCTTCTCGGCCCCGATTCTTCTCAGCCATGAGTCTTCTCAGCCACGAGGGGAGCTGTTCGGCATGCGGATGCGGATCCGGTCGGTGGGGGCGGCGCTGCGGTTCGCCGAGAGCGTCCTGCTGGCCCCCGGCCAGCAACACGCCCGGCGAAACGCCTGGGTGGCAGTGTGCGAGGACCGCCGGCACGCGGCGGATCGCCGGCACGACGCCCGGGCGGTCGGGGCCTCCGCCACGACGGGGGCACGCTCCGTACGACCGTGAGGCTCCGACGTCGCTGTGCGCGACGGTGTGTGGGCACACGGGTCACGGTTCGGGCGAACGGGTACCCGGGCTTGGATATCCCGTACCCGTGCCACGTACCATGAGCGTTATGGCGAGGGAAACATCCGAGAACCCCGGACGGCTGAAGCAGATCCGTCTGGCGTACACCATGACCAAGAAGGTCGACACCAAGATCGGCCTGATCATCGCCGGCGTCGGCCTGCTGACCTTCGGCGTGTTCCTCGCCATCGGCTTCGCAATCGACCATCCCATCTACCTGGGCATCCTGGGCTTCATCGTGGCCGTCCTGGCCATGGCGATCGTCTTCGGGCGCCGGGCCGAACGCGCCGCGTTCGGACAGATGGAGGGACAGCCGGGCGCCGTAGCTGCGGTGCTGAACAACATCCGGCGCGGCTGGAGCTCCAGCTCCACCCCGGTCGCGGTCACCCGCAACCAGGACGCGGTCTACCGCGCCGTGGGCCGGGCCGGCATCGCGCTGATCGGCGAGGGCAACCCCAACCGGGTGCGCCAGCTGCTGGCCTCCGAGAAGAAGAAGATGGCCCGTGTGGTCGGCGACGTGCCGGTCCACGACATCGTGGTCGGCACCGGGGAGGGTGAGATCCCGCTGAAGAAGCTGCAGATCCACCTGATGCGCCTGCCCCGCGCCATCACCGCCGCCCAGGTCACCGAGACCAACGACCGCCTGCGCGCGCTGGGCGACCTGCTCTCCAAGGCGCCGATCCCCAAGGGCCCGATGCCCAAGGGTGCCCGGATGCCCAAGGGCGGCCAGGTCCGCTGACCCTCCCCACGCCCCTGACGACCCAGAACGGCCCCGCCCCGGATCCTCCGGAGCGGGGCCGTTCGGCGTGCGGGGCCTGGGCCGGTGTCCGACCTCTGGGTCCGACCTCCCAGGCCCGAACTTCCAGGTCCGGACCTCTAGATCCGGACCTCTAGATCCGGACCTCGACGGTGCCGACGGCCTTGTCGTGCAGTCCGCGAGTGTCCCGGTCCCAGACCAGCGGCGGCACCACCAGGCACAGCAGCACGGTGCGCAGCAGGACCTGCGGGATCGTCGCGCGGCGCCCGTCCAGGCGGACCACCCGGAGGCCGAACAGCCGCTTCCCGAGGGTCGTGCCGGTGGTGGCGAGCAGGACGACCGCGACCAGGAAGAAGAGCGGGAGCGTCCACAGGTTGGCCTCGGCCGCGTCGCCCTTGGCGAGCAGGCCGTAGGAGACCAGCGAGACCAGCCAGCCGTCCACGAACAGGGCGCCGATCCGTCGGCCGGGGCCGGCGATCGAGCCGGGGCCCTCCTTGGGCAGTCCGAGGCGCTCGCCGCGGTAGCCGAAGTCGGCGCCCATCTTCTCGGCGGCCGCCTTGGGGCCGTCGATCCACGATCCCAACGCTTCTCTGGTGTCCACGAATCCACACTAACCGGGCTCACGCCCCGGACCGGCACCGGCTCCCCTCCCGGCGGGGCGCGGGGCAGGACCCGGGGCGGGCGCGGGCCCCGCCGGAAACCGGCCCGGTCGGGGTCTGATCGGGGTCTGATCGGGGTCGGCTCCACGACCGGGTGAATCCCGCTCACCGGGCTTACAAGTGGTCCAGACCACTCATCGGAGGACCTCCAGGTCAGCGGGGCGATTTGCCCCGTCCCGTGGGCCTTTGTCGCCCGTTCGGCGGTCGCGGTTAACATCTAGGAAACGAGTGGGTCACCGGCCGGAAACGCCCCATTCCTAGGGTGAGCCCAATTCGCACGCCGAGGAGGATGGATGTTCAACAACGCCACCGAAGTGAAGCAGTTCATTCAGGACAACGACGTGAAGTTCGTCGATGTCCGCTTCTGCGATCTGCCCGGCGTCCTGCAGCACTTCTCCGTACCCGCCGCGACCTTCGACCCGTCCGAGACCCTGATGTTCGACGGCTCGTCGATCCGCGGCTTCCAGGCCATCCACGAGTCCGACATGGCCCTCGTGCCGGACCTCGCCACCGCCCGCCTCGACCCCTTCCGGGCCGAGAAGCACCTGAACATCAACTTCTTCATCCAGGACCCGGTCACCGGCGAGGCCTACAGCCGCGACCCGCGCAACGTCGCCAAGAAGGCCGAGGCCTACCTCGCCTCCTCCGGCATCGCCGACACCGCCTACTTCGGACCCGAGGCCGAGTTCTACGTCTTCGACTCGGTGCGGTTCGACACCAGCGCCAACGCGTCCTTCTACCACATCGACTCGGAGGCCGGCGCCTGGAACAGCGGCGCCGCCGAGGGCGACGCGCGCGGCTACAAGGTCAAGTACAAGGGCGGCTACTTCCCCGTCCCGCCGGTCGACCACTTCGCCGACCTGCGCGCCGAGATGTCCCTGGAGCTGGCCAAGGCCGGCCTCCAGGTCGAGCGCCAGCACCACGAGGTCGGCACGGCCGGCCAGGCCGAGATCAACTACAAGTTCAACACCCTGCTGCACGCGGCCGACGACCTGATGCTGTTCAAGTACATCATCAAGAACGTCGCCTGGCGGGCCGGGAAGACGGCCACCTTCATGCCGAAGCCGATCTTCGGCGACAACGGCTCGGGCATGCACGTCCACCAGTCGCTGTGGACCGAGGGCTCCCCGCTCTTCTACGACGAGCAGGGCTACGCCGGCCTCTCCGACACCGCCCGCTACTACATCGGCGGCCTGCTCCGGCACGCCCCCTCGCTGCTGGCCTTCACCAACCCCTCGGTGAACTCCTACCACCGCCTGGTCCCCGGCTTCGAGGCGCCCGTCAACCTGGTCTACTCCCAGCGCAACCGCTCGGCCGCGATCCGCATCCCGATCACCGGCTCCAACGCCAAGGCCAAGCGCATCGAGTTCCGCGCCCCGGACCCGTCCTCCAACCCGTACCTGGCCTTCTCCGCCATGCTGATGGCCGGCCTCGACGGCATCCGCAACAAGATCGAGCCCCTGGAGCCGGTCGACAAGGACCTCTACGAGCTCGCCCCGGAGGACCACGCCAACGTCCCCCAGGTCCCGTCCTCCCTCCCCGCCGTCCTCGAGGCCCTCGAAGCCGACCACGAGTACCTCCTGGCCGGGAACGTCTTCACCCCGGACCTGATCGAGACCTGGATCGACTTCAAGCGCACCAACGAGATCGCCCCGATCGCGCTCCGCCCCCACCCGCACGAGTTCGAGCTCTACTACGACCTGTAGAGGGCCGTCTGACCTGCGAAAACGTCTCTCATGAACTCTCGCCGCCCCTCGCCCTCATGTGGAACGAGTGCGAAATGCCGAGGCCGATAGCCGACTGAGCGTCAGCCGAGCGGGCTGAGATCGGGGGTCGTCACGCTGCTCACAGCGTGACGACCCCCGATCCCGTGCACCGCGCAGCAGCGTGCAGCCCCCCTGCGGTGATGCCTCTCCGCCGGCCGGCCACCAGCGGCCACCAGCGGCCACCAGCGGCCACCGCAGAAGCGGCGGCGCAGATCCTTCCAGTTCATCCGCCGGACTTTGCCGGCCACGGAGTCGCGACCGTCGCACGCAGACGATCGCGTGCACTGCACCCTGCCCGGATCCGCCGGATTCGAGCCGGTGGAAGTGTTACGGCGCTTCAGGCGCTGGTTCCTCTCGTACGGCTTCTCGTCCCGCTCGCCGGGCCCGCACCGTCTGGCAGTACCAGTGCGTCCCGTCGTTGTCAGGGCTGCTTACCACCCTCCCGCGCGTCTCGATCCGCGCCCGCTGCGCGTCGGTCAACGGCACGGCCTGGCCGACGACCCGATGGCCCGATGGCCGGAAAGAGGCAGCCGGGACCGCACCTCCCCTCCCGCCGCCAGGGCGGGGCTTTCGGTGCGCAGTGCGCGCTGCGGAAGGGCCGTTGGTTCGGGCACCGTTTCTGGCCATTCCCGTCAAAGCGAGCCGCTGCTGTGATCACGCTGTGTAGGTTTCCGGCCCGTAAGGCGTCATTCTCCCTGGCACCGGGGGCAGTTGGTGCCGAGTGCCGTGCCGTCCCGCCCTCATCTCTCCTCCGCAGACGGGATTCGTGATGACCACCGCCAGCCCAGGAACACCCAGCAGCACCCCGGCGAGCACGACCGCGCCGGCGGCCACGAGCACGACCACTCCGGCTGGTACGGGCACCTCGCCCGGGTTCGAGGTGGACCGGGCGATGCTCGACGGCGCGACGCCGAAGGACCTGCTGCCGACCACCGGCAACTACCCGACGGAGATCGTCCGTTACCAGTCGGTGGTGCTCACCGGTAAGAGCGGCAGCCGCACCTACGTCTCCTCACTCGGCTTCCACGTGCGCGGCGGCAACGTGTCGCAGGCGGTCCTGGACCACCTGAACGACAACCGCCGCCACTACAGCCAGGCCGTGTGGGCCAACGCCGACGAGCTGACCCTCAGCCGTATCCTCGCCAACTACTCCTACGCGCCCGCGGGTTCGACCACGCCGCCGGTCCTGCTGGGCACGGTGCTGGACCCGAAGCCGATCGCCGCGACCGGCAACTACCTCGGCTTCCGGTGGAACTTCACCAGCGAGCAGGAGCGCGAGGCGTGGACCAACGCCCGCAAGGCGACCGCCACCGCCTACGGGAATCCGGTGACCAACACGGTCGCGATCGCCACCAAGGGCGTCTTCGCCGAGGCCGTCCTCGGCCGGGCCAACTCGGCGGAGAAGATCGACCTCACCCGGTTCTGGAACTGGAAGGACTCGCCGATCCAGATCACCCCGGCCGACATCGCCCCGGTCTCCACCGCCTCGCGCGCGCAGAACCTGGACACCAAGGTGGCCGCCCTGGCTGCCTCCGAGGCGCGGTTCACGCCGCTGGTGGCGATGCCCGACCCGGCCGGCCTCCAGACCGCGCAGGCCATCGCCACCGCCAACCTGTTCCGCGACATGAGCGGCATCAACACCGTCACCCAGGTGCTCACCAAGGGCATCGAAGCCGCCGCGAACAACGACAAAGCCGCCGGCGAACGCGGCCAGGAAGCCCTCAAGACCGCCACCGAACACCTGCAGAAGATGCAGCAACTCGCGAACGAAGCCGCCGCCAAGGGGGCCGCGTCCGTGGCCACCGGCGGCGCCAGCAACCTCAGCGCCCTGGGCGGCATGATGAACCAGGGCAAGGACGGCGCGGACAAGAAGTAGCACCACCGCACAGCCCGAGGAACCGCACCCGCGGCCCGCCCCGACCCGTTCGGCGCGGACCGCGGGTGCGAGCCGGGTTGCGGTGACTGCCGCCCCGCCGCCGGACTCATCCGGGAGACTGTTCATGGCCACTTCGGTCCCGGTCCGGGTCGGGAGGGGAGTGACCGGGAAGGCCAGGCGGGTTCCGGCGGGGGTCATTCGGGGGTGAGGGCGAGGACGGCGAGGTCGTCGGCGAGGAGGCCGGCGTACTCGTGGACGTCCTGGGCGAGGAAGGAGACCACGCGGTCGGGGGTGGAGTTGCCGAGGGCGGCGAGGCGGGGGGCGAGGGGGTAGAAGACGCCGGTGGCGTCGCGGGCCTCGCTGACGCCGTCGGTGTAGAGGACGACGGTGTGGCCCGCGGGGAGGGCGACGGTGGTCGGCTTGGCGGGTTCGTCCTCGGGGCGGAGGTGGCCGAGGCCGAGCGGGAGGTCGTCGGCGCAGGCCACCGGGGTGATGGTGCCCCGGGCGAGCAGGAGGGGGGTGGTGTGGCCGCGGTTGACGAACTCCACGCAGTCGGAACCCGCGCGGTACTGGAGCAGGACGGCGGTGACGAACAGCTCGTCGTCGCCGCGGTCGGCGGCGTCGCGCAGCACGGCGCGGTCCAGTTGGTCGGCGAGCTCGACCAGGCCCGGGGTGTCGTGGGCGGCCGCCCGGAAGGCGCCGAGCACGTCGGCGACGGTGCGGACCGCTCCGAGGCCCTTGCCGCGGACGTCGCCGAGCAGCACCCGGACGCCGAAGCGGGTGTCGCACACCTCGTAGAGGTCCCCGCCGACCAGTACCTCGGCCTGCGCCGGGCGGTAGAGCCCGGCCACCCGCAGGCCGCCCGCCCGCTCCGGCACCGGGCGCAGCACCGTGCGCTGGAGGGTCTCGGCGACCGTACGGGCCTGCAACAGGTTGCGGTTCTGCCGGATGCGCTGCCAGGACAGGGCGGTGCCCATCACCCCGGACAGCGCGGTGGCGATGTAGACCCAGACGTGGTGCTGCTCGTTGATGTGGCCCGCGCGCAGGGCCAGCAGCAGCTGGAGGGTCAGGGCGCCGCCCGTGGTGGCAGCGGTCAGCACCGGGCCGTAGCTGAACGCGGCCACCACGGGCAGAGCGGTGAGCAGGAAGCCGGCGGCCACCGCGTCCGGCACGACGGCTTCGGCGGCCAGGTCCAGGACCAGCAGGAGCACCGGCAGCCACGGCACCCAGCGCGGCACCCGGGGCTGCGCGACCGCGAGCTCCGGCGGGCGACGGCGGGGCGCTGACACGGCTGGGACCTCCTGGCTGACCGACCCTGGGAGATTGACCAGGAATGACCGGATTCGTCCCTCCATGCTCCCCCACGACCGGCCCGGTCACGAATGGCCGAACGTCCCGGATTCCGGCGGGGGGATCAGAGGAGATCAGAGGGGGATCAGAGCGCCGCGGGCCACGGACGGGCGGTCACCGGGTGGTCACCGGACCGTCACCGGCAGCGTCTCGTAACCGCGCAGCACCAGGCGGTCACGCCGGGTCGGCACGCCGCCCTGGGCGAGCCGGGGGAAGCGGTCCAGCAGTGCGGACACCGCGAGCTCGCCCTCCAGCCGGGCCAGCTGGGAGCCCAGGCAGAAGTGGGTGCCGCCGCCGAAGCTGAGCGGCTGGCTGTCGGTGCGGGACGGGTCGAACACCCCCGGCCGGTCGTACCGGGCCGGGTCGTGGTTGGCCGCACCGATCAGCAGGGTCAGCCCGCTGTGGACCGGGACGGGCAGGCCCTCGATCGACAGGCCCTCCTCCAGGGCGACCCGCCCGGTGGCCTGGACCGGGGAGTCGAAGCGCAGCACCTCGTCGGTGAACCCGGCCGGGGTGACGGCGCCGCTGCGCAGCCCGGCGGCCACCTCGGGGTGGCGGAACAGCAGGGCGAGACCGTTGCCGAGCAGGTTGGTGGTGGTCTCGAAGCCGGCCACCAGCAGCAGCACCAGGTTGGCCAGCAGCTCGGCGCCGGAGAGCCGCCCGCCGTCCGCGGCGGCGATCCGGGCCAGGTCGCTGACCAGGTCGTCCTTCGGGCGGGCCAGCCGTTCGGCGATCAGCGCCGTGAAGTAGTCGGACAGCTCGTCGGCGGCCCGGTCGGCCTCCGCCAGGTCGTCGTAGTCCGAGACGATCTCCAGGGCGACGGTCAGGTCGGAGGCGAGGTCGCGGAAGCGGTAGCGGTCCTGCTCGGGGACGCCGAGCAGCTCGCAGATCACCCCGACCGGCAGCCGGAAGGCGAAGGCGTCCATGAAGTCCACCGGGGAACCGTCGGCGCCCTGCTCGGCCATCCCGTCCAGTAGGCGGGCAACCGCCGCCTCCACCGCCGGGCGCAGCGCGGCGACCCGGCGGGCGGTGAACACCGAGGCGATCAGCGAACGGACCCGGGGCTGGTCGGGGGCGTTGCGCTGGAGGATCGAGCGGCCGAACAGGGCGAGCGAGGAGTGCTCGGCGAACTCCGGGGCGAGGCCGGCCATCATGTCGGCGGTCGCGACGCCGAAGGCGGGCGTGCGGAGCACCTTGTTGACCGCGGCGTAGCCGCTCACCACGAACATCCCGTCGCCCGCCCTGGTCACCGGGCCGAGCCGGTGCGCCCTGGCGTAGAGCGGGTACGGGTCGGTCCTGACCTCCGTGGTCATCAGCTGCTCGATTATCGCGGCGCCGTCCATGCGATGCTCCCCTCCGACGTCCTGCTTCCTGGTTCCTGGTTCCTGAACCACGGACGGGCGCACCGGAGTTCCCGCCGCCGACGGGCCCGGCGGCGTCGCCCGGGCCGGGGGCGGGCCCGGGCGCGGATAGGCTGGTCGGTATGGAGATCTGGATCAACCCGCGTTGTGGCAAGTGCCGGACGGCGCTCAATGAGCTGAACGCCGCCGGGGCGAAGTACACCGTGCGGCGCTACCTGGAGGACCCGCCGACCGCGGCCGAGCTGGAGCAGGTGCTGGAGCGCCTGGGCCTGGAACCGTGGGACATCACCCGCACCGACGAGCCGGTCGCCAAGGAGCTGGGGATGAAGGGGTGGCCCCGGGAGGCGGACGAGCGGGCGCGCTGGATCGCGGCGATGGCCGAGCACCCCGTGCTGATCCAGCGCCCGATCATCACCGCGGACGACGGGCACGCCGTCGTGGCCCGGACTCCCGAGGTACTCAAGTCGGTCCTGCCGTAGGGCCCGTATCGGCGCTGCGGCAGGGCCCGTCCACGGCGGGCCGGCCGGTCAGTGGAGCTGGGTCTTCTCCACCGGCCGGCCCGGGTGCCAGTTGAGGACCCACAGGGCGTCGCCGTCCAGGCTGGTGTGCACCACCTGCCGGAGGTCCAGCCGGAAGAGGTGGAACGGGGTGGGCGGCGGCTCCGGCAGGTCGGCGGCGAAGGCGGCGAGCTCGTTCTCGTCGGTGACCTCCACCGCGCGGCCGGAGAGCTTGGAGTCCCCGCCGGCCATGGTCTCGTCGCCCGGGTGGGCGTGCAGCGCGAAGCGGGCGTCCCGCTGGAGATCGCGGGCCTTGACCGCGCCGTACATCGACCCGAGCCAGGCGTCGGCGCCGACGAAGTCGACCTCCGACCCGCTCACCCGGGGTGAACCGTCCTTGCGCAGCGTCGCCAGGACGTGGTGCTTGTTGGCCTCGAAGCGGGCCCGGACCAGGGCCGCGAGTTCGGGTGCCTCGTGCTCGAAATCCTGCCAGGTAGCCATGGCGCCAGTCTGGCACCCGGCACCGACAGTCGCCGGGTGCGGGACGACCGCCGGGTGCGAACGGGGCCGGCGGCGGGGTGTGGCCGGCGGGCGTTGCCAGCGGCGGTGTCGGTGGCGGTGGCGTTGTCGGTGGGCGGTGCCAGACTGGCGGGATGACCACCACGTACATCGCGTTCCTGCGCGCCATCAACGTCGGCGGCCGGACGGTGAAGATGGAGCGGCTGCGGGCGCTCTTCGCCGAGCTGGGGCTGGGGAACGTCCGCTCGTACATCCAGAGCGGGAACGTCTTCTTCCAGAGCGATGAGCCGGACCGCGCCGCGCTGACCGCACGGATCGAGGCACACCTGGAGCAGGCGCTCGGCTACCCGGTGCCGGTGCTGCTGCGGACGGTCGACGAGGTGGCCGGGCTGCTCGCCGCCGAGCCGTTCCGGGGCGTCGAGGTCACCCCGGACGTCCGGCTGGTGATCGCCTTCCTCTCCGAGCCGCTGCCGGCTGAACTGGCCCTTCCGCACCGCTCGGCGAAGGGGGACGTCGAGGTGCTCGGCGCCGATCCGGGCGCCGCGTACATCGTGGTCCACCTGCAGGACGGCAAGTGGGTCACCAGGGAGATGTTCGGCAAGCAGTACCGGGGGGCGGTGACCTCCCGGTTCTTTCACACCACGGAGAAGATCCTGGCGGCCGCCCGGAAGGGCTGACGGACCGTCCTCCGAGCCGGACCCCGCAGGTGGGCGCGCTGGAACCGCGCAGGTGGAGCGGGCGTCTGTCGCTCAGTGAGGTACGAACCCTGCGCCGGACCGCGGCGTGATCTGGACAGTCGAAGCCCGTCGATCCGACAATCGGGCCATGACGCAGCCTGAGCTCCCCACCGGCGCCGTCCGGCCCTCCGACGCCGAGCGGGACCAGGCGCTCGGGCTGCTCCGGGACGGCGCGGGCAGCGGTCGGCTGTCGCACGACACCTTCCTCGGCCGGATGGACATCGTCCTCCAGGCCACCAGCCGCGACGAGTTGGACGCGGCGGTGGCCGGGCTGCCCACCGGCGGGCCGGTCGAGCGCCTGGTGCTGCGGACGGTCGGCCGGGTCTCCGCCTTCGGCGCCCGACTGAACCGGGCCTGGCGCACCGAGCGGCTGCCCGGGCTGAGCCTGCCGCACACCGGGGCGGGACTGCTGACGATCGGCCGGCTCCCCGGCTCGGGGCTGCGGCTGCACGACGCCTCCGTCTCCCGGCACCACGCCGAACTGCGGCACGAGAACGGCGGTTGGGTGCTGTACGACCTCGGGTCGACCAACGGCACCCATGTGAACGGGCGGCGGGTCGCGGGCGGGATCCCGGTCCGGCCGGGAGACCAAGTGCGCTTCGGGAACCTGGAGTTCCGGCTCGCTCCGCACTGAGCCACTCCCCTGCCCCCGGTCAGTGCGGGAACGGCCGGGGCGGTCGCCGGTTGGGCAGTTCGTCCCGGAACTCCTCGATGAGGGTGGCGATCTGGCGGGTCACCACGGTGTCCTCCAAGCGGTCCAGGTAGCGGTTCTCGGCGGCCAGTGCCTCGACCGTGACACCGAAGTAGAGCGTCATCAGCGGATTGACGAAGAGCTGCGCACCCTTGGTCCGCTCGGTGAACTGCACGTCGCCGAACTCGCCGCGCAGCGCCGCCGCCACCGAGCCGTTGACGATGCTGGGGTGCTTCGGGAAGGCGGCCCGGGCATGCTCGACGGCGTCCAGGTAGAGCGCTCCCTCCCGGCTGCCGCGCGGGATGGAGAAGGCGCCGAGGTAGCCGCCGGCCCGGTCGATCGCGGCGAGGTTCTCCAGCACCAGGGCGTGGTTGACGCCGTGGTGGGCGTCGATGCCGAAGCCCAGGCAGGCGACCAGCCGTTCCGGCACCTCCGCCAGGCCCGCCACCGCGCCGAGGCTCGCCATGTCCTCCTCGGGGGTGCCCAGTCCGGTCTCGTCGCCGCGCATCAGGATGTCGGTGCCGCCGTCCACCAGCAGGATCGCGTCCACGCCCAGGTGGGCGACGAGTCTGCGGTAGGCCTCGCGCAGCAGCCGGACGCCGACCGTCGGGAAGGCCCACACCGTGTCGGGCATCCCGTGCAGCCGCAGCCAGCGGGCCAGCGTGCGTTCCGGGAAGTAGCCCTCGGGGGCGGGGGTGTCCGGCCCGATCCTGGCCACGTCGGGCTCGTGCCAGACCTCGCCGGGCAGGCCGTAGAGGTGGGTGAAGGAGAGGTTGGCCAGGTGCACCTCCTTGCCGGCGGCCCGCAGGGCGAGGGCGATCGGCAGTCCGGCGTAGACGTCGAAGCCGCCGCCGGCCCCGGCGATCAGGATCCGCTCGGCGGCCAGCAGACGGGTGATCAGCGGAGGTTGCAGCAGAGAAGTCATCGCCGGACGGTAGCGCACGGGCGCGGACCGCGGGACGGGATTGTCAGTGGCTGGTGCGAGGATTCGGGCATGACCCAGGACACGGCGCTCACCCCCGACGTGCTGCTCGAAGCCCAGGAGCGGGCACGCGAGTTGATCCGGTGCGGCTTCCAGGAGCCGGACGAGATAGCCGAGTCCCTGGTCGAGGTCCTCGACGACCAGGGGCTGACCCAGGAGGAGGCGGAGCGGATCGTCGCTCCGCTGTGGGAGGAACGGCTGGCCGAGCAGGCCCACTGGCCGGAGTTCACGGACGTGGACCGACTGGGGGACGCCTTCGACCTGCTGGAGGATCAGGGCATCGTCGCGGCGATGGACTTCACCTGCTGCGCCGGCTGCGGCTACGCGGAGATCGGCGGCGAGGCGGACGAGGACTCCCGGGGCTTCGTCTTCTTCCACCAGCAGGACACCGAAGCGGCCGCGGCCGGGCGCGGGCTGATGCTGCGCTACGGCGGCTTCCGCACCGGGGAGGAGTCGGACGCGGCGAACGAGGCGGCGGAGCGGCGGACGGTGGAGATCGGCTGGGCCGTGGTGGCCGCCGTGGAGTCGGTCGGCCTCCCGGTGGAGTGGGACGGGTCGCCGCACACGGCGATCCGGGTCGCTCCGCTGGAGTGGCTCAACCGCCTGCCGGAGTAGGGCCGGCACGGGCCCGGGCCGGATGGCCGCCCTGGCCGGATGGCCGCCCTGGCCGGATGGCCGCCCTGGCCGTCCGGCCTGATCTTCCGGTCCTGCGCTGCCCTGCGCTGCCCGGCCCCGCCCTGCCCCGCCCTGCCCGGCATATGTCAGGAGCACGTGCCACGCGCGTAGATCGACGGCCCGCGAAAGGACCCGGCGCTCAGTCGACCAGGCTCCCCAGCTCGCCGTCGGCCGCGCCGCCCACCGGACCCCAGAGCGGCGCGGTGCAGCGCTGGTAGGTCGCCTGCCAGTGCGGCCAGTTGCGGGCCACGTCGTCGTCGCACTCGGCCAGCAGCCGCTCGACCAGCACCGGGTCGACCCCGTCCAGCAGCCAGGCCAGCGCGTCCGCCGTGCCCGGGCCGTCCGCCCCGCGCAGCAGGTCGAGCAGCTCGGCCAGGCCGCCGAGCCGGGAGTTGTCGGCGACCACCCGCTCCATCCGGGGCAGCAGCTGCCGCTCCTCGATCCGCAGGTGGGTCTCCAGCCGGGCGGCCAGGTCCTCCATGGCGTAGGCGACCGGCCAGGCGCTGCCGGTGTCCCGGCTGGCGATCCGGACCAGCGTGGTGACCCGGGTGAACGAGTGGTCCAGGTTGTGGTGGTCGGCCTCCAACCAGTTGAGCAGCAGGCGCAGCTCGGGCGCGAAGCGCCGCACGATCGGCCAGATCCGGGTGTCCTGCTGCTCGTGGTGGCAGGTCAGCATCGCTGTCATGAAGGTCCAGTGGCGCAGGATCGCCTCGCCCTTGTCCTCCTCGTCGGGCTGGAGCAGTCGCAGCGCGTTGGGCAGCCGCGCGAGGTCCCGGCGGAGCGCGGCGTGCACCAGCCGCAGCCCGGCGAACCGGACGGTGACCGGCTCCTCGTCCGTGGCCGGCCCGTACGCGTCCGCGCCCCGGGGGTCGACTCCGGGCTCCCCCTGGGCGGGGACGGAGACGGCGGGCGGGGGCAGCAGGTGGATCGGCATGGCACTCTCTTCACGACTGGGTGAGGGCGGAGGGGCGGCCGGTGAGGACCGCCCCATCCAAGGTGCTCGCAGTCGATCAGAAGCGAATCAATGTCCGATTGACGCGCAGGTCACGGGCCTGCGCGGGGGTGGCGGCGGTTGCTGCGGCCGCCCCTCCCCCAGGGCCCGGATCAGTCCGAGGCCGGTCCCGCCAGGTTGGCGCTGAGCCACTGCAGGGTGTCCGGGATCATCTTCTTGAAGTCCGAGGTCAGGTGCTTCCCGCCGGGCTGCTCGTAGTACTGGATGGTGACCGGGGCGACGGCCTTGGCCACCCAGCTCTTGACCAGGTCCTTCTCGTAACCGTTGGCCCCGCCGGCGGTGACGTACATCTTCACGTCGGCCTTGCCCTGGGTGATGAGCAGGTTGGGGTTGTTGGCCGCCTTCTCGGCGTCGTGGCCCTTCCACAGCCCGGAGTCGGGGATGAAGTAGCCGTCGATCGGCACGGCGGCCTTGTAGACGTCCGGGTACTGCAGGGCCATCTTGGCGCTGCAGAAGCCGCCGGTGGAGGCGCCCATCACACCCCAGCTGTCGCGGCCCTGGAGGGTGCGGAAGTTCGCGCGGACCCAGGCCGGGATGTCCTCGGCCATCCAGGTGCCCATCTTCGGCTGGCCCGGGATGTCGGAGCAGTCCAGCGCGTTCTTCTCGTCGCTGTTGAAGTTCTGCACCGGCATGATCATGATGAACGGGTGGGCCTTGCCCTGCTTGACCAGCTGCTCGTCCACCTCCTGGATCGGCAGCTGGTTGTCGGTCCAGGTGTTGTAGCCGTTGCTCTGGCCGCCCGCGTAGAGGGTCAGCACCGGGAAGCCGGTCTTGGCGTACTTGGGGTCGTTGTACTCGGGCGGCAGCCAGACCCAGACCTGACCGGTGACGCCGGACTTCGCGCCGGTCACCTTGGTCATCATGATCGGGCCGGCGCCGGTGTCCCGGACCTTGTTGAGGCTGGCGGCCGGCCCGGTGGGCATCAGCACCTTGCCGTTGGCCGGGGTGGGCTGCTCGGCGGCGGGCGTCCCGGGGACGGCGCTGCCCGCGGCACTCGGGCTGCCCGGGGTGCCGGTCGCAGCCGGGGTGCCGTCGGCCGAGGAGCTGTTGCCCTTCCCGCCGTCGGACCCTCCGCAGGCCGCGAGCGAGGCGGCCAGGGTGAGCACGGCGGCGCCGGTCAGGACGGCACGGGAACGGGACGACTGCCTAAGCACGGTGAGGACTCTCCGACCGATGTCGCGCCCGGTCCGTCTGACCGGGCGGCGGCCCCCCGGTGGGGCCGGACAGGCCCGGGGTCGCGGGCGCTGTGCGGTCCCCGGAGCGATGGCGCGCCGTCCTTCGCGGAGGCGCGCCTTCCTGCGATCTTATGACGTGGCCCGGGGTCGGCCGGTTGCGAGGTGGCCACCGGAAATCCAATGTTTGTTCGCGATCAGGTAAAGGCCTTCACCACGCCCGCCGGACGACGGGGGCCGTACGGCGGGGGGCACAGTCGCCGGGCCGCCCGGCCGTCCGCATTTTGGGCACTTTGCCCAGTGACGGCGGCCCGCGCGTCCGGAACGATCGCCTCAGCACGCTCCCCGGCGGCGCCCGGGCAGAGTGTGACCGTACCGGTACAGAACCACCGAGCCGCCCAGCCACCGAGCCACCGAGCCACCGAGCCACCGAGGAGAGCGTCATGCTCGAACAGATCGCCGTCGTCACCGGAGCCGGGAGCGGCGTCGGCCGGGCCGTCGCGGTGGAGCTGGCCGCGGCCGGCTGGCGGCTGGTGCTGGCCGGCCGCCGGGCCGAGCAGCTGCGCGGGACGGCCGACGCCTTCCCGGCGGGTGTGCTGCCCGCCACGGTGGTGCCGACCGATGTCACCGACCCGGTCGCGGTGGACGCGTTGTTCGCGACGGCCGTCGAGCGGCACGGCCGGGTGGACCTGCTGTTCAACAACGCCGGGACCTTCGGCCCGGCCGTCCCGGTCGAGGAGCTGTCGGTCGAGGACTGGCGGGCCGTGGTCGACCTCAACCTGACCGGCGCCTTCCTCTGCGCCCGGGCCGCCTTCCGGCAGATGAAGGCCCAGTCCCCGCAGGGCGGCCGGATCATCAACAACGGCTCGATCTCCGCGCACGTCCCGCGCCCGCAGTCGATCGCCTACACCGCGACCAAGCACGCTGTCACCGGCCTGACCAAGTCGCTGTCCCTGGACGGCCGCCCGTTCCGGATCGCCTGCGGCCAGATCGACATCGGCAACGCGGCCACCGACATGACGGCCTCGATGGGCACCGGGGTGCGGCAGGCGGACGGCCGGATCGCGCCGGAGCCGACCATGGACGTGGCGGACGTGGCCCGCACCGTCCGGCACATGGCCGCGCTGCCGCTGGAGGCCAATGTGCAGTTCGCCACGGTGATGGCGACGGCGATGCCGTACATCGGGCGCGGCTAGGGCGTCCGAATCCCGCGATGGTGCCGGCGCCACCCCCTCCCGGGTGGTTCGGAGCGGCGCGGCCACCCACCTGGGGACCCCCGTCGGCGGTGGGCTGACGGGGGTCCCCGGGTACCGGCGGGAACGGCGCTACGGGCGCCAGGTGTCGTTCAGCGTGACGTTCCCCGAGGCCGGCGCGGTCGCCGTCCGGTTGGCGCCGGACTCCCAGGTCACCGCCCCGCTCGCGTCCTTGCGCAGGTACTTGTACTGGAAGGACGTGCCGGCCGGCAGCGAGAGCGCGAGCGACCAGACCGGGTAGCCGGCCGAGGAGAGCGGCAGCGCCTTGGCCGGGTCCCAGCCGCCGAGCGCCGCGGCGTCGCCGGCCACGTAGAGGTTCTGCCCGTACGCGGTGGTCGCGTTGACGTTGAAGGAGGCGCCGGAGGCGGCCGTGCCGGGCTGGACGTACAGTGCGACCGCGTCGCCCGCGCCGACCGTGGCGGTGAACTGCCCATTGGCGCCGACCTGGTACGTCGGGCCGGTGCAGCCGCCGCCGGGCTGCGGGTCGCCGTGCTGGACGTCGCAGTACGTCCCGGCCGGGAGCCCGGTCTGGAAGGTCTGGGTGATCGCGCCGCTCTCGTGGTTGATCGCGACGTAGCCCCGGCTGCCGCGGCCGAAGGCGATCGCGTTGTTGCCGTTGGACCACCAGTCGGTCACCCCGGTGCCCGCGACGGCGTTGCGGAAGCCGACCATGTTGGCGATCTGCCGCCAGGCGTGGGTGCAGTTCCAGCCGTCCTGGTAGCAGGCGTTGACGGTGCCGCCGTTGGGCGGGCCGTCGTCGTTGTTGGTGAAGCCGTAGCCCGAGTAGACGTTGGGCGAGCCGTAGGTGGAGGCCAGCAGGAAGACGTTGGCCAGGGTGTAGGTGTTGCCGTAGGTGTAGTTGAGGGTGGAGCCGTTGCGCTCGGTGTCCCAGTTGTCGACGAAGCTGCGCGCCTGGTTGCTCGGCAGGTAGCCCCAGGAGGCGCCCCAGTTGCCGAGGTTGGCGAGCTTGTCACTGGTGAAGACGCGCTTGAGATCGGTGCCGACCCGGAACTCGTCGACGTCGCCGTTGCCGGTGTACTCGGAGGGCTGGATGGGCTCGCCCGCGCCGTAGATGACCTCCTGCACCCAGTAGGCGTTGGGGTTGGCCATCCGGGCCTTGATCGCGGCGAGTTCGGTGGCGGCGATGTGCTTGGCGGCGTCGATCCGGTAGCCGTCGACGCCGAGCGAGCCGAGGTCGTCCAGGTAGTGGGCGATGGTGGTCTGGACGTAGGCGCTGCCGGTGTCCAGGTCGGCCAGGTTGACCAGCTCGCAGTCCTGCACGTTGGTGCGGTCCTGGTAGTTGGAGATCGGCTGGCGGCAGGTGTGGAAGTCCTGGTCCTGGTAGGTGCCGGGGTAGTTGTACTTGGTGTACGCGGTGCCGCCGGTGCCGGTGCCGGAGCCGGCCGTCATGTGGTTGACGACCGCGTCGGCGATCACCTTGACCCCGGCCGCGTGGCAGGTGTCGACCATGTTCTTGAAGGACGTGCGGTCGCCGAGCCGCCCGGCGATCCGGTAGCTGACCGGCTGGTACGAGGTCCACCACTGCGGACCCTGGATGTGCTCCTGCGGCGGCGAGACCTCGACGAAGCCGTAGCCCTTCGGGCCGAGGGTCGTGGTGCAGGCCTGGGCGACCGAGTCGAAGCGCCACTCGAAGAGGGTGGCGGTGACGTCCTTGCCGTTGTTCGCGGGCGGGGCGGCCTGGGCGGCGGGGGCGCCGACGGCGGTGCCGAGCGAGAGGGCGAGCGCCGCCGAGGCGGCGAGCGCACCGGCCGTGCGGGCCGGCCGGCGGGTGGGCCCGCCGGTGGGGGTGGTGACCACGTTGTCTCCTGTGGGGTGGCTGGGGTGGGGGCAGCCGGGGTGAAGCCTGCAAGAAGCTTCTGTAACTTGCCGGAAACTTGCAGCGCTGAACCTAGGGCGACCGGAACAGGCCGTCAAGGTCTCAGGAGATTCGTTTCTGCATCGACGCGAACCGGAGCACGACAAGGGGCCCGGCAGCCGTAGCCGCCGAGCCCCTTGCCTGTCCTGGTTCACCTGTCCTGGTTCACCTGCCCTGGTTTCACCGGTCCCTCAGGAGCCGGTGCGACCTCAGCCGGTCTGGATCGAGGTGTCGTCGATCACGAAGCTGGTCTGCAGCGAGGAGTCCTCGGTGCCGGTGAACTTCAGGGTGACCGTCTGGCCCGCGTAGGCGGAGAGGTCGAAGGTGCGCTGCTGGTAGCCGGCCGCGGCGTCCACGTTGGAGTAGGTCTTCAGCGTGGTGCCGTTCACCGACACGGTCAGCTTGTCGTACGCCGTGGTGCCGGTCTCGGCGGTGTCGATGTGCAGCCAGAAGCTCAGCGTCGCCTTGCAGCCCGCCGGGATGGAGACCGTCTGGGACAGCGTGTCGGTGTGGGTGCTGCCGTAGCCGTCCAGGTAGGCCTTCCAGCTGCCGCTGTGGGCCGGCTCGGAGGAACCGTTGTCGATCACACCGCTGGTGGCCGTCCACGGCGCCGCCGTGCCGGTCTCGAAGCCCTGGTTGCCGAGCAGCTGGGCCGGGGTGCAGGAGCCGCCGCCACCGCCGGTGACCGTCCAGGTGAAGCTGGTGGTGCCGGACTTGCCGGCCGAGTCCTTCACCGTGACGGTCACGTTGGAGCTGCCCGCGGCGGTCGGGGAGCCGGTGATCACACCGGTGTTGGCGTTGATGGCCAGGCCGGCCGGCAGCCCGGTGGCCGAGTAGGACAGCGGAGCCGTCCCGCCCGAGGCCTTGATCTGCAGGTTGACCGAGCCGCCCACCGCGGTGGACTGGTTGCCCGGGCTGGTGACGCTGACCCCGCCCGGGTTGGGCAGCGAGCCGACGTTCACGGCGGCCCAGGCGGTGGCGACCGCGTTGTACTCGGCGCCGTTGGCGCCGTACAGGTCGGTGGCCGCGTTCAGGGTCGCGGTGCGGGCGGCGGCGTAGTCGGTGGTGGAGGTCATGTAGGCGGTCAGCGCCTTGTACCAGACCTGCAGCGCCTTGTCGCGGCCGATGCCGGAGACGGTGATGTTGTTGACCGTCGGGCTGTTGTAGTTGAAGCCGTTGATGGTCTTCGCGCCGCTGCCCTCGGACAGCAGGTAGAAGAAGTGGTTGGCCACGCCGGACGAGTAGTGCACGTCCAGGTTGCCGACGCCCGAGTACCAGGAGTCGGCCGAGGTGCCGTCCTTGGACGGCTTGTCCATGTAGCGCAGCGGCGTGCCGTTGCCGTTGAGGTTGATCAGCTCGCCGATCCAGTAGTTCGGCGGGTTGGAGGCCAGGTTGGCGTACCACTCGACGCCGGTGCCCATGATGTCGGAGGTGGCCTCGTTGAGGCCGCCGGACTCGCCCGAGTAGTTCAGGGCGGCGGTGGCGGCGGTGACACCGTGGCTCATCTCGTGGCCGGAGACGTCGATCTCGGTGAGCGGGTGGGTGTCGCCCGAGCCGTCACCGTAGGTCATGCAGAAGCAGCTGTCGTCCCAGAACGCGTTGGTGTAGTTGGTGTCGTAGTGGACGCGGCTGAAGGCGCCGACACCGTCGTTGCGGATGCCGCTGCGGCCGAAGGTGTTCTTGTAGAAGTCCCAGGTGGCGGCGGCGCCGTACTGGGCGTCGACGGCGGCGGACTCGCGGTTGCTGGCCTGACCGTTGCCCCAGGTGTCGGTCGACTTGGCGAACAGCGTGCCGTTGCCGGACGTGCCGTTGGCCATGTCGGTGGTGTACTGGCCGCCGCGGGTGGTGTCCTTGAGCTGGTACTGCGAGCCGCTCTGGGTGGTGGTCAGCGGGACGGTGCCGACGAACACGCCGGTGCCGGAACCGCGCTGGATGCCGTCGGCCTTGCTGAGCACCGCGCCGGTCTTGGCGTCGGTGACGACGTGCAGCTTGCTCGGGGTACCGTCCGACTCCTGGCCGTTGACGACCGTCTCCCAGGCGAGCTTCGGGGTACCACCGGAGGCCCAGACGACCAGGCGCGGGGCGGCGTCCACGGAACCCTGCTCGGCGGCGAGCGCGGCCTCCTGGGCCTTCGGCGCGGCCACGGCGGGGGTCGTGTCGACGCCGGCGAGGTTGGCCTCGCTGGCCTTGGTCACGCTCTTGGTGGCGCCGGCGGAGTCCTGGTGGACGATCAGGTCGCCGCCGAGGACGGGGAGTCCGGCGTAGGTGCGCTCGTACCGCAGGTGACGACCGCCGTTGGCGTCCTGGACGACGTCCTTGGTGACCAGCTGCTCCTTGCCGTCCAGGCCGAGCGCCTGGGCCAGGGAGGTGGTCTGCTGGTTCGCCGAGGCGATCAGCGCGGCCCGGCTGGCCTGCTGGGTGGCGACGGCGGTCGGCGCGTCCGGGGCCGCCTGCGCGATCACCGGTATGCCGGTGACCAGCAGCGCGGTGGTGGCGGCCATGACGACCGCCGCCTTCCGGACGTGGGCGTGACGTGACATGCGGACTCCTTCTCCGACCGGCGTGCCGAGTGGATCGACCCGGCGTGCGCGGTGGACAGAACCTGGGCCGCGGTTGCGGCGCAGTGGGGGCCCCCGTCGGGTGCAACGGGGGTGCGGTTGCCGTGCGTTGCGGTGCTCTGCCGTGCTCTGCGGTGCGGTGCTCTGCGGTGCTCTGCCGTGCTCGCACGTCGTGCAGGGGTTCGTTCGCAGGTCGGGACGCGCTGCACCTGAACTGGGGCAGCTGCACCGGGGGGTGGGGCCCCCTCGTCTGCAGCCGGAGGAATCGTGGCAGCAAACGCGCCGTTAATGACAGATGCATGCCACTGATTGGCCGATTATTTACCGAAACCGTATGCACAACGCTTAGTCAGTTGTGTTACAGCATGACGAAGTCTTGAACACGGTTTTCATGCCCCCGGCAAAGTTCGATCACCACCGGAGGTGACTGACCAGCGGTCAGGGCCGCCCCCCGCCCCGGCGGGTGCCCGGCAGCGCCGCCTCCGGGCGGCACGTCACAGTTCCGGCCGTGCCACCGCCGGTTTCCGGCCATTCCCCGGCCGGAACGGAACCGGGCCCCGCGCCGCCCGAACGGCGGCGCGGGGCCCGGGGGTCGGGGCCGGCGTGAGCAGCGGGATCAACCCTGCACGAACACCGCCACGGTGCGACCCGGCACGGTGAACGTCCCGGTCGCGGGGTCGAAGCCGGACTGCTGCACCACCCGGTCCACCCCGCCCGCCTGAACGGGGTGCAGTGCCTGGCTCGTCCCCTTCAGCGCGGCCACGGTCTGCGCCTGCGCGGCGGGCGTGGCGTTGAAGACCACCGTGACGCCCTTCGCCGCCCCGGCCAGCCCGGTGCCGTCCAGGTGCAGGGTGATCACCCCGGGCGTCTCACCGGGCGTGCCGGAGAGCGGGTACGACAGCCGCTGCTGGACCTCGGCCAGGGTCGGCAGCGAGAACAGCGGCGAGGACTGCTTGATCCGCAGGAACTCCTGGAACTGCGCGCCGGTCGCCCGGATGTCGGCCGCCCCCACCGTCAGCCGCGGGTTCGCCAGCAGCGGCCCGGCGGTCGGCCAGAGCTCCTGGTTGTCCTTGGCCGGCGGCAGGCCGCGGCCCCAGCCGTTGCCCTGCGAGGCGTCCCAGTGGATCGCGTTGAACCAGTCGCCCGAGTCGTAGGAGTTGGAGTCCAGCGACTTGGAGCGCAGCAGGTCGCTGCCGGCCTGGGCGAAGCCCGCACCCTGGGTGAGCGCGGTCAGCGACAGCCCGAGCGCCTGCATCCGGGCCCGGTCGGCGGGCGCGGTGGTGGTCGGCAGCTTGTACGCGAGCGCGTCGAACAGGTCGGTGTTGTCGTGGGCGTCCACGTACTCCACCGCCTCGCCCGGCTTCGCCGCGTACCCGGTCGGGGAGCCGTTGTAGTCGACCTGGGCGCCGGTGACGGCCTTCCCCGAGCTGTCGGTGAAGGAGTAGCCGGCCAGGTTTCCGGTGAGCCCGACCTTCAGCTGGTCCATCTGGTGCAGCAGCCGGGCCTTCTGCTCCTGCGGACCGCCGTTCGCGGCCGAGCCGTTGGGGTCGGTGTACAGGCCCGAGGCGAAGCCCTGCTGCGGCGCCGAGCCGAGCATGAAGTTGCCGCCGCGGGCGGCGTCGCGGAGCCGGTCGTCGAAGGTGGCGATGCCGGTGCCGGCCATGTTGGCCTGGGTGGCCTGCTCGAACCGGGCGTTGTTCGCGACGGTGCCGAAGTTCCAGCCCTCGCCGTAGAGGAAGACGTTCTTGCCGTCCACGCCGTCCGACTCGGGCGTCATCCTCCGCAGCGCCGCCTGCACGTCCAGCATGGTGGACTTCGGGTCCAGGCCCATCAGGTCGAAGCGGAAGCCGTCGACCTGGTACTCCCGGGCCCACAGCGTCACCGAGTCGACCACCAGCCGGTTCATCATGGCGTGTTCGGGCGCGGTGTCGGCGCAGCAGCTGTCCGTGGTCACCTTGCCGTCGGCGTCCAGCCGCTGGTAGTAGCCGGGCACCACCTTGTCGAGCACCGAGTGGTCGGCCTGGCCGGCGGCGGCGGTGTGGTTGTAGACCACGTCCAGCACCACCCGCAGTCCGGCCGCGTGCATCGCCTGGACCATCCGCCGGAACTGGACGGTCCGCGCGGTCCCGTTCGGGTCGGTCGCGTACGAGCCCTCCGGCACGTTGTAGTGCAGCGGGTCGTAGCCCCAGTTGTAGGCGTCGTCGGCGGCGACGGCCGCCACGCACTCCTGCTGCTTCGGGCCGTCCGGGGGAAGGGACTTGAGGTCGCAGGCGGGCAGCTTCTGGTCCGCCCGGTTCTCGTGGATGGTGGCGATGTCGAAGGTCGGCAGCAGGTGGACCGTGGTCACCCCGGCCTTGGCGAGGTCCCGCAGGTGCTTCATCCCGGCCGAGTCCGACTCGGTGAACGCCAGGTAGGTGCCGCGCTCGGCGGCCGGGACGGTGGTGTCCTCCACCGAGAAGTCCCGGACGTGGAGTTCCTGGATCTGCTGCTGCGCGGGCGGGACGGCCTGCGGGCGGGCCTGGTCGTCCCAGCCCGGCGGCTTGAGCTCCTTGGCGTCCAGGTCGGCGACCAGGCTGCGCTTGGAGTCGGTGGCGAGCGCCACCGAGTACGGGTCGGTGACGGTGTTGACCACCAGCTGCTGCACCGAGGGCGCCCAGACCTTCACCTGGTACAGGTAGTACTTGCCGTCCAACTCCTTCTTGTCCCGGACGACTTCCCACACGCCGGTCTCGTCGTCCAGCTTCAGCGGCAGCGTCCTCGGGGTGCCCCCGGTGGCGCTGTCGAAGACCTGGACGGACACCTGCTGCGCGGTCGGCGCCCAGAGCGAGAGCGCGACCTTGCCGTCGTAGTAGGCCGGGCCGAAGTCCACCTTGCCGGTGCGGCGGGCGTACTGGTCGTCCAGCACGCCCGGGGTCTGGACCCCGGTGCCGGCCAGTACGGCGCCGCTGGGCAGGTGTTCGGTGAACAGCAGCTGGCCGCGCA
This sequence comes from Kitasatospora sp. NPDC096128, assembly GCF_040303105.1. NCBI lineage: Bacteria > Bacillati > Actinomycetota > Actinomycetes > Kitasatosporales > Streptomycetaceae > Kitasatospora > Kitasatospora sp. NPDC096128. The sequence continues at coordinate 139,981 of NZ_JBEOSP010000007.1, forward strand.
GCGCCGCCGGGACGCGCGCGGTGTCCCGGGCGTCCACGGTGAAGGCCCGGTAGCCCGCCAGGTGCGGGTACTTCGCCTTCTGGGCGTCGGTCAGCCCGCCCGCGACGGGGGTGAGACGGATCCACTTCCCGGGCTTGGTCAGCACGCCCTTGTCGGCGCGGATGCCGCCCTCGGGGTCGTAGACCAGCTGGGCGCTGGTGCCGCCGGCCAGGGCCTGGTCGGTGGCACCGTAGTTCGCCGGGACGACGACGGTCCGTGCGTCGATCCACTGGGCCTTGGCGCTGCCCAGGTCCAACTGCGAGGCGGCGGCCGGGTTCTGCGGCAACAGGTAGCCCTCGCGGCCGCCGACGATCCACACCTCCCTGCCGTTGACGGCGAAGTCCAGCGACTGGTCGGCGGGCAGGTCCTTGTCGTTGCCGTTGTGCAGGATGTAGCTGAGGCTGGTCGCCCCGGGGGCGAGCGGCACCTCGAAGACGGCACCGAAGGCGTCGCGGCGCGCCGGCAGCAGCGGCTTGCCCCAGTCGGTGGGGGTGGCGGCGCCGGTCCAGTCGTGCAGGCCCCAGCCGTCGTAGCTGCCGTCGGCCCGGTTGTAGTGGATGACGGCGGTGCCGGCGGGCGGGGTGCTCGTCGGGCCGGGGTTGGTGGTGCGGACGGCCGGGTCGCCCTGCTTCAACCACACTTCGCCGGTGGCACCCAGGTCGAGGTGGCGGTCGGCGTCCACGTCCTTGACGCCGTTCCGCTCCACGATGAAGCCCAGGTCGGAGGCGCCGGGCTTGAGCCGCACGTACGCGAAGGCACCGTACGCGTCCCGCCCGGTGAAGGGGTGCCCGGCCGGCCAGGTGGTGCCCTCGCCGTCGGCGAGGTCGCCCCAGGCGTACAGGTTCCAGCCGTCGTAGTTCCCGTCCGGCCGGTTGTAGTGGACGACGGCGTACGGGCGGGCGCCGGCGGTGGGCACCGGCTTGGGGGCGGGGGTGCCGGTGGTGAAGCTCGCGGTGGCGGAGCGCAGGTGGCCGCTGGAGTCCTGGACGACGGCCTTGTAGCGGACGACCGTGCCGGGGGCGGCGGCGCTCAGGTCCTGGGTGACTGCGAAGAGCCTTCGGCCGTCGGAGCCGGACGTCCCGGTGTCGGCGGTGCCGAGCGTCTGCCACGGCCCGTTGCCGGTCTGCGCGGCGAACGTCACACGGTTGAAGCCGCCGCCGTCCGCCTTCGCCCCGATCGTCACGAGCCCGGTCGAACCGTCCGCCGGCGGTTGCACCGACAGCTGCGGCGCGGCACTGGTCTTGGAGGCGGCGGCGAGCCTGGCCCCCGCCTTGAGCACCACCGAGGACAGCGCCGGGACGGTGACGGTCACCTTGCGGTCGGCGCCGCTGGTGAGCCGCGGTCCGGGCGCGGGGTAGATCGGGTCGAAGCCCATCCCCGCCGAGAAGGTGTCCAGCGTGACGGTCTTCGCCTCGGTGGCGTTGTTGACCGCCACCAGGTACTCGACCTGCTGCCCGGCGTCGATCCGGGAGAAGGCGTACACGCCCGCGCCGTCGGCGGCGTAGCGCTGGATCTGCGCGCCGTCGGCGAGCGCCGGGTTGTCGCGGCGCAGAGCGGCCAGCCCGGCGATGCCCTGGTAGAGCTCGCCGCCCTGCCCGTAGCGGTCGGCCGGTCCGGAGGGGCCGCCGAGCACCCGGTCGGCGTTGTACGAGGGCGTCCTGGAGGCGAACATGTCCTGCCGGGCGTCCTTGTCGCCGCCCGCGCCGGTGAAGCCCTGCTCGTCGCCGTAGTAGACGACGGGCTGGCCGCGGGTGAGGAACTGCAGCTCGTTGCCGAGCCGCTCCTTCTTCAGCAGTACGGCGTCGTCGGCGCCGGGGTTGTCGGCGAGCAGGAAGGAGCCGAAGCGGCCCATGTCGTGGTTGCCGAGGAAGGTCGGCAGCTCGTAGGCGTCGCCGTCGGCGCTGGTGTAGCGGTAGTCCTGGCCGTACACGTCGGCGAGGTTCTGCGCCGAGCCGCCCTGGGAGACGTAGGAGCGGGCCGCGCCCTGGAACGGGAAGTCCAGGGTGGCCTGGAGCTTGCCCTTGGTGACGTAGGGCGAGGTGACGGCGGGGTCGCCGGAGTAGACCTCGCCGAACATGAAGAACTTCTTGTTGCCCTGCTTGGCGGCGAAGTCCTTGAGCGCGGGCGCCCACTGCTGCCAGAAGGCCATGTCGACGTGCTTGACGGTGTCGATCCGGAAGCCGTCCACCCCGGTGTCCTCGACCCACTGCTGGTAGACCTGCTCGAAGCCCTTGACCACCCGGGGGTTCTGGGTGTCGAGGTCGTCCAGGCCGTTGAAGTCGCCCTCGGTGGCGGACTCGCCGACGAAGGTCGAGTCGCCCCGGTTGTGGTACAGCGCCGGGTCGTTGAGCCAGGACGGGCTCTTGGCGGTCGCGTCGGCCGGGGTGCGGAAGACCGGGGTGTAGGGGAAGGAGTCCTTGGTGGTCTTCGGCCAGGGGGCCCGCGCGTCGGCGATCGCGGTCTCGTCGACCGGGTTGCCGTCCGCGTCGAGGGTCGGGTAGGCGCCGGTGGAGCGGTAGGCGTGCTGCTGCTCGGCGTAGTCGACGACATCGGCGGTGTGGTTGGTGATGACGTCGAAGAAGACCTTCATGCCGCGCGCGTGCGCCTTGGCTATCAGCTCCTTGAGCTGCTCGTTGGTGCCGAAGTGCGGGTCGACCTGGGTGAAGTCGGTGATCCAGTACCCGTGGTAGCCGGCCGACGCGTCGGCCCCGCTGCCCTGCACCGGCTTGTTCTTGAAGATCGGGGCGAGCCAGATCGCGGTGGTGCCGAGGTTCTGGACGTAGTCGAGCTTCTGGATCAGGCCGGCCAGGTCGCCGCCGTGGTAGAAGCCCTTGTCGGTCGGGTCGAGGCCGTTGTCCAGCCGTCCGCCGGTGATGCCCCCGGTGTCGTTGGCGGTGTCGCCGTTGGCGAAGCGGTCGGGCAGGACGAAGTAGAACTGCTCGCGGGTGAGGTCGTGCCGCCCGGCGGTGGCCGCCAGGGCGGCGTCCGAGGGCGGGGCCGGCGGGGCGGCGGCGAGGGCCGCGGGGGCGCTGCCGAGGGTGGCGGCGGTCAGCGCGGCGGCCAGCAGGACGGCCGTGCGGCCGGGTCTGCGGGCGGGGCCGCGACGGCCGGGGCTCCGTCGGGCGGTGCTCCGTCGGGGGCGGAGCGGCGTATCGGCCACTGAGGGCTCCCTTAGGGGAAGGGGCGATCGATTTCCCAGGAAGCTAGCGGCCTGCAATATGTTTCAGCAAGATGCAGAAAGCGTTTCGTGCCGGGAAAATCCAGGCCACCGGCCCGCCCGAGGACCCCGGTTACGTCCGGACGGCCGAGCGCGTGACAATGGGACGTATGTCCGTCCCACCGGTAACCCCCAGATCAGATCGCACCCCCTACCCCGGTGGGATCCGCCCCCTACCCCTGGAGGGGGACAACCGGTGAAGAATCCACTTCCAGAGGATGAGCAGACGGCTACAAGCGGTCTGGCAGACTTCTCGTCCATGGGGGAACCGACCGAGATCCAGCGAGCCGACGCCCGGCGCGCCGACGCGGCCCACGGTGGCGGTTCCGAGGCGACCAGGCCCAGCGCGGCCCGACTGCCCGAAGGAGCCACCCGTGCCGCCCAGTCCCGCACCGCCGCCCTGCGCGGCCGCATCCGGGACCAGCGGCGCTCACCGGCCCGACCGCGGATCTGGTTCGAGCTCGCCCTGATCGGGATCAGCTACTGGCTCTACTCGATCGTGCGCAACGCCGTCCCGGAGCAGGAAGCGATAGCCCAGAAGCACGCACGCTGGATCTGGGACCTGGAGAAGGACCTCGGCATCGCGGTCGAGCGCTCCATCAACCACGCCGTGGACAGCGTGGGGTGGCTCATCACCGGGATGAACTACTACTACGCGACGCTGCACTTCATCATCACCATCGGTGTGCTGGTCTGGCTCTACCGCAGCCACCCCGGCCGCTACGTCGCCGCCCGCACGGTGCTGTTCGTCACCACCGGGATCGCCCTGGTCGGCTTCTACTTCTTCCCGCTGGCCCCGCCGCGGCTGATGACCGACGGCGGCTTCATCGACACCGTGCAGGCCCACCACACCTGGGGCTCGTTCGCCTCCGGGCCCGCCGCGCACGTCTCCAACCTGTACGCGGCGATGCCCTCGATGCACATCGGCTGGTCGATGTGGTGCGGTCTGACGATCTTCTTCCTGGCCCGCCGAACCTGGGTCCGGGTACTCGGACTGATGTACCCGGCGGCCACCCTGGTGGTCATCATCTCGACCGCCAACCACTTCTGGATGGACGCCGTCGGCGGCGAGATCTGCCTGGCGGTCGGCTTCCTGGCCGCCCGCTGGCTCTACCACGAGTGGGTCTACAAGCTGCCGCAGGTGCCCTCCCGGGAGCAGGCCGAGGAGCCGGTCACCGTTCCGGAGCAGTGGAGCGAACCGGCGGCCAGCAGCGCCCGCCGCTAGTCCGTGAACGCGAGAGGGGCCCCCGCCTGGCGGGGGCCCCTCTCGCGTCTCCGGTCAGTCGGCGTCTCCGGTCAGCCTGCCCCGTAGAACAGCCGGTCCACCACCGCCCGGGCCCGTCGGGTGGTGCGCCGGTAGTCGTCCACCAGCTCCCCGCTGTGCCCGGCGCCGTACCCGAGGTAGCGGGCCACCCCGGCCAGCTCCCGGGCCTCCCCCGGGAAGCTGTCCCCCGGCCGCCCGCGCACCAACATCACCGCGGAGCGCACCCGGGAGGCCAGCACCCACGCCGCCTCCAGCACCTCCGCGTCGGCCGGCCGCACCAGCCCGGCCGCGACGGCGGCCGCCAGCGCGGCCCTGGTGCGGGTGGTCCGCAGGCCCGGCACCTCGTGCCCGTGCTGCAGCTGGAGCAGCTGCACCGTCCACTCCACGTCCGCCAGCCCGCCCCGGCCGATCTTGGTGTGGGTGGTCGGGTCGGCGCCGCGCGGCAACCGCTCGGCCTCGATCCGCGCCTTGATCCGGCGGATCTCCACCAGGTCCCGCTCCGGAACCCCGGTGCCCGGGTAGCGCAGCGGGTCGATCAGCTGCCGGAACCGGGTGCCCAGCTCCTCGTCCCCGGCCACCGGCTCGGCCCGCAGCAGCGCCTGGCTCTCCCAGGCGTGCGACCAGCGCCGGTAGTACGCCGCGTACGAGGCCAGGGTGCGCACCAGCGGGCCACTGCGCCCCTCCGGCCGCAGGTCGGCGTCGACCAGCAGCGGCGGCTCGGTGGACGGCGCGGCCAGCAGGGTGCGCAGCTCGTTGCAGACCGCCTGGGCGGCCTTGGCGGCCTCCTGCTCCAGCGAGCCGAGCAGCGGCTCGTGGACGAAGAGCACGTCCGCGTCCGAGCCGTAGCCCAGCTCGTGGCCGCCGAAGCGACCCATCGCGATCACCGCGATCCGGGTCGGCAGGTCCCCGTGCTCGGCCTCCCAGCCCGCCACGCAGGCGCGCAGCGCGCCTTCCAGGGTGGCGGCGTTGAGCGCGGTGAGCGCCTCCCCGGCGACGTCCAGCGCCTCGGCCGGGTCGTCCCCGAGCCGGCCGAGCACGTCCGCGGCGGCCGTGCGGAACAGCTCCCGGCGGCGCACCGAGCGGGCGGCCGCCACCGCGGCGGCGGTGGACCCGGCCCGGCCGACGGCGGCCAGTATCTCCGACTGCAGGGCCGCCCGGCCGCGCGGCACCGGGCCCTGCGGCTCGCCCAGCATGGCCACCGCCTCGGGGGCGCGCAGCAGCAGGTCGGGGGCGAGCCGGCCGGCCGACAGCACCCGGGCCAGCTGCTCGGCGGCGGCGCTCTCGTCCCGCAGCAGCCGCAGGTACCAGGGGGTGCGGCCGAGCGCGTCGGAGACCAGGCGGAAGTTGAGCAGCCCGGCGTCCGGGTCGGCGGACTCGGCGAACCAGCCGAGCAGCACCGGCAGCAGGGTGCGCTGGATCGCGGCCTTGCGACTGACCCCGGAGGCGAGCGCGCTGATGTGCCGCAGGGCGGCGGCCGGGTCGGCGTAGCCGAGCGCCTCCAGCCGGGCCCGGGCCGCGTCCGGGGTCAACCCGGCGGCGCCGGTCGGCAGTTCGGCGACGGCGTCGAGCAGCGGCCGGTAGAACAGCTTCTCGTGCAGCCGCCGCACCTCCACCGCGTGCCGCTTCCACTCGCGCTGCAGCGCGGCCACCGGGTCGGAGCGGGCGTCGTCGTTGATCAGCGCGGCGAGCGAGCGGGCGAGGCGGCGCTGGTCCTCCTCGGCGGTGGGCATCAGGTGGGTGCGGCGCAGCCGGTGCAGCTGGATGCGGTGCTCCAGCGAGCGCAGGAAGCGGTAGGCGGTGTCCAGCGAGACGGCGTCCGCCCGGCCGACGTACCCGCCGCGGGAGAGCGCGGCCAGCGCCTCCAGGGTGTTGCCGCTGCGCAGCGCCGGGTCGGTGCGGCCGTGCACCAGCTGGAGCAGCTGGACGGAGAACTCGACGTCGCGCAGCCCGCCCGGGCCGAGCTTGAGCTGGCGGTCGACCTCGGGGGCCGGGATGGAGTCGATCACCCGGCGGCGCATCTGCTGCACGTCGGTGACGAAGTTCTCCCGGGCGGCGGCCTGCCAGACCATCGGGGCGAGCGCCTCGACGTACGCGGCGCCGAGCTCGGCGTCCCCGGCGACCGGACGGGCCTTGAGCAGCGCCTGGAACTCCCAGGTCTTGGCCCAGCGCTGGTAGTAGGCGAGGTGGCTGGCCAGGGTGCGCACCAGCGGGCCGTTGCGGCCCTCCGGGCGCAGGTTGGCGTCCACCGGCCAGATGGTGCCCTCGCCGGTGGTGTCCGAGCAGAGCCGGGTGAGCGCGGCGGCCAGCCGGGTGGCGGCCCGCACCGCCGCCTGCTCGTCCACGCCCTCGCGCGGTTCGGCGACGAAGATGACGTCCACGTCGGAGACGTAGTTGAGCTCGCGGCCGCCGCACTTGCCCATCCCGATCACCGCGAGCCGGCAGGCCGCGGCGGCCTCCGGGTCCTGCTCGGCGGCGAGGTCCAGGGCGGTCTGCAGGGTGGCGCCGGCCAGGTCGGCGAGTTCGGCGGCGGTCTGGGCGAGGTCGGTGGTGCCGGTGAGGTCACGGGCGGCGATGGCCAGCAGGCAGCGCCGGTAGGCGACCCGCAGCGCGTTCTCCGGGCTGCGGTCACCGCCCCGGACGCCCTCGGCGAGGGCACGGCGGAAGTCCGCCGGCCCGGGGTGCATGTCGCGCAGCTCGAAGGTGACCAGCACGTGCCAGTCGTGCGGGTGCCGGGCCAGGTGGTCGGCGAGCGCGGTGGAGACGCCGAGCACGCCGAGCAGCCGGTCGCGCAGCGGCTTGGACGTGGTCAGGGTGTCGCGCAGGGTGTGCCGCTCGGCCTGGTCGGCGGCCTCCAGCAGCCGGGCCAGGCCCAGCAGCGCAAGGTCGGGGTCGGCGGTGGCGCCGAGCGCGTCCAGCAGCACCGGGTCGTCGGCCAGGCCCTCGAGCCCGGGGCCCTCCAACAGCCGGACCGCCTTGGCGGGATCGGTGAAGCCCCGCCGCACCAGCCTGATCTCGGGCCGGCTGACCCTGCTCCCGGCCCGCTGCTCCTCCACCGCCATCGGCCCCTCCGTCCGTCCGCCAATGGACCCGCCCCCGCAGGCAGGTTACGCGCCCGCGCGGCCCCGCGCCGGACGTGACCGTCGGGCGGACCGCCCCCGTGACGACGGCCCCGCCGCGGCCCGGGCGGGCGACGGCGGGGCCGGAGGGGTCGGGACCCGCTGCTCAGAGCACCTGGAGGTTCTTGCGCAGCTCGAACGGGGTGACCTCGGAGCGGTACTCCTCCCACTCCTGGCGCTTGTTGCGCAGGAAGAAGTCGAAGACGTGCTCGCCCAGGGTCTCGGCGACCAGTTCGCTGCGCTGCATCAGGTCGATGGCCTCGCCGAGGTTCTGCGGCATCGGCTGGATGCCGAGGGCGCGGCGCTCGGAGTCGGTCAGCGCCCACACGTCGTCGTCGGCGCCGGGCGGGAGCTCGTAGCCCTCCTCGATGCCCTTGAGGCCGGCGGCGAGGGTGACGGCGTAGGCGAGGTACGGGTTGCAGCCGGTGTCCAGGGAGCGGACCTCGATCCGGGTGGAGCCCTGCTTGCCCGGCTTGTACATCGGCACCCGGATCAGCGCCGAGCGGTTGTTGTGGCCCCAGCAGATGTACGAGGGGGCCTCGCCGCCGGCGCCGGCGGTGCGCTGGGAGCCGCCCCAGATCCGCTTGTAGGAGTTCACCCACTGGTTGGTGACGGCGGCCGTCTCGGCGGCGTGCCGCAGCAGGCCGGCGATGAACGATCTGCCGACCTTGGAGAGCTGGTACTCGGCGCCGGACTCGTGGAAGGCGTTGCGGTCGCCCTCGAACAGCGAGACGTGGGTGTGCATGCCGCTGCCGGGGTGCTCGGAGAACGGCTTGGGCATGAAGCTCGCGTGCACGCCCTGCTCCAGCGCGACCTCCTTCATGACCAGGCGGAAGGTCATGATGTTGTCGGCGGTGGACAGCGCGTCGGCGTAGCGCAGGTCGATCTCCTGCTGGCCGGGGGCGCCCTCGTGGTGCGAGAACTCGACCGAGATGCCCATCGACTCCAGCATGGTGATCGCCTGGCGGCGGAAGTCGTGGCCCACCCCGCGCGGGGTGTGGTCGAAGTAGCCGGACTGGTCGGCGGGGATCGGCGCGGTGCCGTCGCCGGGCAGGTTCTTCAGCAGGAAGAACTCGATCTCGGGGTGGGTGTAGAAGGTGAAGCCCAGATCGGAGGCCTTCTCCAGGGTGCGCTTGAGCACGAACCTGGGGTCGGCGTAGGAGGGCGAGCCGTCCGGCATCAGGATGTCGCAGAACATCCGGGCGGTGCCCGGGGTCTCCGAGCGCCACGGCAGGATCTGGAAGGTGGTCGGATCCGGCTTGGCGATCATGTCGGACTCGTACACCCGGGCGAATCCCTCGATCGCCGAGCCGTCGAACCCGATGCCCTCCTCGAAGGCCTGTTCCAACTCGGCCGGCGCCACCGCGACCGACTTGAGGAACCCGAGCACATCGGTGAACCACAGCCGGACGAACCGGATGTCACGCTCTTCGAGCGTCCGAAGCACGAACTGCTGCTGCTTGCCCATGGGGACAGTCTCACCTCTGCTCTTTACGCTCGTGTTACGCCCGGAAGGCCCCCGAACGACCTCCCGGAGCGATTGCCCCCATCATGGCCGATCACCGCGCGATGCGGCAGGGCCGACCCCCGGTATGCGCGCCCGCGCGGGACATTGCGTCAGTTAGACGATTAGACTTCGAGCATGCCCAATCTCCGTCTCGCCCTGAGCCAGATCGACCCCTGGGTCGGTGACCTCGCCCGCAACAGCGATGAGGTGGTGCGCTGGACCAAGCAGGCCGTGGAGGCCGGCGCCCAGCTGGTCGCGTTCCCCGAGATGGCCCTGACCGGCTACCCGGTCGAGGACCTCGCGCTGCGCGGCTCCTTCGTCGAGGCCTCGCGCGGCGCCCTGGTGGAGCTGGCGGGCCGGCTGGCCGACGACGGGCTGGGCGAGGTGCCGGTGGTGGTCGGCTACCTCGGGCGCTCCGAGCACGCCTCGCCGCGCTTCGGCCGCCCGGCCGGCTCGCCGCAGAACTGCGCCGCGGTGCTGCACCGGGGCGAGGTGGTCACCCGCTTCGCCAAGCACCACCTGCCCAACTACGGCGTCTTCGACGAGTTCCGCTGGTTCGTCCCCGGCGACCAGCTGCCGGTGCTGCGGCTGCACGGGGTGGACGTGGCGCTGGCGATCTGCGAGGACATCTGGCAGGACGGCGGCCGGGTCACCGCCGCCCGCGAGGCCGGGGCCGGACTGCTGCTGGTGGTCAACGGCTCCCCGTACGAGCGGAACAAGGACGACCAGCGGCTGGAGCTGGTACGGCGGCGCGCGACCGAGGCCGGCTGCACCCTGGCGTACGTCAACATGGTCGGCGGCCAGGACGAGCTGGTCTTCGACGGCGACTCGATCGTGGTCGGCGCGGACGGCGAAGTCCTGGCCCGCGCACCGCAGTTCGAGGAGCACCTGGTGCTGCTCGACCTCGACCTGCCGGCCGCGAGCAGCGACCACACCGACGGCCTGCTGCTGAGCGACGGGCTGCACCTGGTCCGGACCGAGCTGGGCGACGAACCGGCCCCGGTCCCGGCCGGCCCGCCCGCCGCCGCCGGCATCGCGCCGCGGCTGTCCGACGAGGCCGAGATCTGGGCCGCACTGGTCTCCGGCACCCGGGCGTACGTGGTCAAGAACGGCTTCCGGTCGGTGCTGATCGGGCTCTCCGGCGGCATCGACTCGGCGCTGGTGGCCGCGATCGCGGTGGATGCGCTCGGCGCCGGGAACGTGCACTGCGTCTCGATGCCCAGCCGCTACTCCTCCCAGCACTCCCGGGACGACGCGGCCGAGCTGGCCCGCCGCACCGGGCTGCACTTCCGGACCGTCTCCATCGCCCCGATGTTCGACGCCTACCTGGGCGCCGTCGAACTGACCGGTCTGGCCGAGGAGAACCTGCAGTCCCGGCTGCGCGGCACCCTGCTGATGGCGATCTCCAACCAGGAGGGGCACATCGTGCTCGCGCCCGGCAACAAGAGCGAGCTGGCGGTCGGCTACTCGACCCTGTACGGCGACTCGGTGGGCGCCTACGGCCCGATCAAGGACGTCTACAAGTCGCTGGTCTTCCGCCTCGCCCGTTGGCGCAACGAGGAGGCCGGGCGGCGCGGCGAGGTGCCGCCGATCCCGGAGAACACGATCAGCAAGCCGCCGTCCGCCGAGCTGCGGCCGGACCAGGTGGACAGCGACTCGCTGCCCGACTACGACCTGCTGGACAGCGTGCTGGACCGCTACATCGAGGGCGACGAGGGCCGGGACGCGATCGTCGCGGCGGGCTTCGACCCGGCCGTGGTGGACCGGGTGGTCCGGCTGGTCGACACCGCGGAGTACAAGCGGCGCCAGTACCCGCCGGGCCCGAAGATCTCGGTCAAGAACTTCGGGCGGGACCGCCGGCTGCCGATCACCAACCGCTGGCGCCGCGGCTGAACCAGGAGCGGCCCGGCTACGAGGAGTACCGGTAGGTGGCGGCCACCGCGAGGTGGTCGCTGCCGTCCCGGGGCAGGGTGCGGGAGTCCACCGGCTTGAGCCCGCCCTTGCTCATGATCTGGTCGATCCGCGCCATCGGGAAGGCCGCGGGCCAGCTGAAGCCGAAGCCGTCCCCGGCCGCGCCCTGGGCCGAGCGCATCTGCGAGGTGACCGGCGCCAGGCTGCGGTCGTTCATGGTGCCGTTGAGGTCGCCGAGCAGCAGGACCTTCTTCACCGGCTCGGCCTCGATCGCGTCGCCGAGCGCCTGGGCGCTGACGTCCCGCTGGTGGACGGTGAACCCGCTCTCGGCCTTGAGCCGGACGGACGGCAGGTGGGCGACGTACACCGCGAGCGGGCCCTGCGGGGTGGTGACGTGGGCCCGGAAGGCCCTGGTCCAGCCGATCTTCAGGTCCACCGGGGAGACGTCGCCGATCGGGTACTTCGACCAGAGCCCGACCGTGCCCTCCACGGTGTGGTACGGGTACGCCCCGGCGAGACCGGTCTCGTAGGTCCGCAGCTGGTTGCCGGCCAGCTCCTGGAGGGCGACGATCTGGGCGCCCGAGGCCACCAGGCCCCGGATGGTGCCCGGCACGTCGGTGTTGCCCGCCTCGACGTTGTGGCTGACCACCGTCCAGTCGCCCTGGCCGCCGCTCTTGTCGGACACCAGCCCGCCGAACAGGTTGACCCACAGCACGGCGGGCACCAGCAGGGCGAGCAGCGCGGTGGCGGAGCGGCGCAGCAGCGCGGGCACCAGCAGCACCGGGACGGCCAGGCCCACCCAGGGCAGGAAGGTCTCCAGCAGGCTGCCGAGGTTGCCGACGCTGTTGGGCACCTGGGCGTGGCAGCCCAGCAGCACGCCGGTGAGCAGGGCCAGCAGGGCGATCAGCAGCCCGCGCCGCCAGGTGCCGGAGCCGCGGGCGTCCCGCCCCCAGTGCCGCAGGCCGAGGAAGCCGCCGGTACGGCCGGCCGCCGCGCCCGCACCGCCACGGGCCGTGGTCCGTTCGGTGCTGTCCGCCTGCGCCATGCCGTGGCTCCCGTCGCTCGTGCCGTCGCCGGCCCGGTGTCCGGTCCGTGGGGGTACGGGCGCGGCGCCGGACTGGTGCCGGTTTGATCGGATACCCGGCTCAGCCTATGCCGGGACAGACGCGCGGCCCCGGGAGCGGGTTCCGGCGTGGCCCGCTTTGGTGAGCCAGGCCACGTCGGACACGAAGGAGTGAACCTCAGCGGCGCGCGATGCCCTGGAGCACGGAGTCGACCAGCCGGCGGGACAGGTCCGGGTCCTCCAGGTCGGTGTCGTCCGAGAGGATGCTGCGGTAGAGGATCGGCCCCATCAGCAGGTCGGCGAGCAGGTCCACGTCGAGGTCGTCGCGGATCAGGCCCTCGGCGACGGCCTGCCGGACCGCGAGGATCCCGACCTCGCGGCGAGGCCTGATCACCCGCTCCCGGTACGCGTTGTGCAGCTCCGGCAGGGCCTGCATCTGCCCGAGCGCCGCCTTGAGCACCCAGCGGGTGCGCTTGGCCAGGCCCCGCCGGCGGATGTAGTCGACCATCGCGATCAGGTCCTCGCGGGCGCCGCGGCCGGTGGGGGCCGGGATCGGCTCCTCCAGCCGGCCGACCACGTCGACCAGCAGGGCCTCCTTGTTGGGCCAGCGCCGGTAGATGGTCGCCTTGCCGACGCCGGCGGCGGTGGCGATGCCCTCGATGGTGAGTTCGGACAGCGACTTGCCGCCGGCCATCAGGTCCTCGACGGCGGTGAAGATGGCCTGCTCGGCGGCCTCGCTGCGGGGCCGGCCGCGGCGTACCGCCGCACAGGCCTGCCCGGTGCCGGCGCTCGGCGCGTCCGTCTTCATCCCCGCTGCCTCTCCCTCGCTGGGTTCCGGGCGCGCAGGCGCCGCGGTGGGTCCGCCGGTCCGGCCCGGGGAGGGGTCGCCCCCACCCGGACCGAGGCCCCGCCGGCCGGACGTACCGGCCGGCAGGGCCATTGTCGCTCAGCCGTCCGCAGGTCAGGCGGCCGCGGCCGTCCGGGACTGGTCCTGCCGGTCGGGCACCTGCCCGCCCGGGCCGCCGGGGGCTCCGGCGGCGGCGCGGCGCGGGAGCAGGAACCAGGCGACCAGTGCGCCGATGAGCGAGATGCCGACCGAGAGCGCGGCCACCACGTGCATGGCGTGGATGAAGGCGTCGTTCGCCGGACCGATCAGGCCGTCGGCCAGGCCCCCCGGGACGTGGTCGATGAAGGCCCGGGTGGACTCCAGCGACTCGCCGGCCTTGTCCAGGTTCGCCCCGGCCTTCTCCTGCACGGCCTGGGGCAGCTGGTGCAGCGGCCCGGTCATCCCGTCGCGGTAGACGGTGGAGAGCACCGCGCCGAGCACGGCGACCCCGAGCGAGCCGCCGACCTGGCGGAAGGTGTTGTTGACGGCCGAGCCGGCCCCGGCCTTCTCGCGGGGCAGCGAGCCCATGATCGCGACGGTGACCGGCGGCATGACGTGGGCCATGCCGGCGCCCATCACCAGGCCGAGCACGATCAGCACCCAGATCGGAGTGGTCGCGGTCAGCACGATGTAGCCGACGAAGCCGAGCGCGACCAGCACCATGCCGCCCGCGGCGGTGGCGGCGACCCCGAGGCGGTCGACCACCAGCCGGGCCCGGGGGGCGAACAGCAGCTGGGCGGCGGCCAGCGGGAGCATCAGCAGACCGGCCTGCAGGGCGCTGTAGCCGCGCACGCTCTGGGTGTAGAAGACGCCGAAGAAGGAGACGCCCATCAGCGCGAAGAAGATCACCGCGACGACCACCACCGAGGCGCTGAACACCTTGTTGCGGAACCAGGTGACGTCCAGCGCGGGGAACGCCGTGCGGCGCTCGAACCAGACGAAGGCGACCAGCGCGAGGACGCCGAGCAGGGTCGGACCCCAGGCCTCGAACGCGGTGAAGTCGGCCAGCTCGCCGCCCTTGATGATGCCGTAGATCAGCGCGACCAGGCCGATGATCGACAGCAGTACGCCGACCGGGTCCATCCGGCCCGGGTTCGGGTCCTTGGACTCGGGCACCAGGACCGCCATCGCGATCACCGCGACGATCACGATCGGCACGTTGACCAGGAAGACCGAGCCCCACCAGAAGTGCTCGATCAGCACACCGCCGGTGATCGGGCCGATGGCGATGGCCAGGCCGACCGCGCCGGCCCAGATGCCGATCGCCTTGGGCTGCTCCTCGCGCTCGAAGACGTTCATGATGATGGCCAGCGTGGCCGGCATCGCGAGCGCGCCGCCGACGCCCATCAGGGCGCGGTAGCCGACGAGTTCACCGGGCGAGGCGGCCATCGAGGACAGCAGGGAGGCGATGCCGAAGACCACCATCCCGGCCAGCAGGGCGCGCTTGCGGCCGAAGCGGTCGCCGAGCAGGCCCGAGGTGAAGAGCAGCCCGGCGAACACCAGGGTGTAGGAGTTGATCGCCCATTCCAGGTCGCTCTGGGTGGCACCCAGTCCGACCGGGGCGGGGGTCGCGATGGTCTTCATCGCGACGTTGAGGATCGAGTTGTCGAGCACGACGACGAGCAGGGCGAGCACCAGGGTGCTCAGGATCGCCCAGCGCCGGCGGTGGATGGCTTCCGGCACGCGGGGTGGCGCGGCTGCGGTGGTCATTGGTCTTCCCGTCCGTGTTGGCGTGGCACTGGCGGGCATTTGCGAGTCGTTCACGTCTCGTAACCCCCCGCACCAGAGTAGCGGCCAATACGATACGAGACGACTCCGTTTCGCAAAAAGGAGGCAAAGCCCGACGGGCGCGGGGAGCCGGTGTGGCGTGGATCGCACCCCGCCGACCGCACCCCTCTTTGCGCTCACGCCGGGGCGTGCAAGCATGGAGGTGATCCGGGGACGCCGTACGGCGCCACGAGACGACAACCCTTCAGGAGCCCGTTCGATGAACGCTTCTTCGCCTTCGCCTGCCCAGAACCAGGCGTCGACCGCCACGCTCTACGGCGGGGTCACCAACCGCCGCGTCACCGTCCGCGACCTCGCCGCCGCCAAGCCGCGCGGCGAGAAGTGGGCGATGCTCACCGCCTACGACGCCCTCACCGCGGGCGTCTTCGACGAGGCCGGGATCCCCGTCCTCCTCGTCGGCGACTCGGCCGGCAACTGCCACCTCGGCTACGAGACCACCGTGCCGGTGACCATGGACCAGATGGTGATGCTCAGCGCCGCCGTCGTCCGCGGCACCCAGCGCGCCATGATCGTCGCCGACCTGCCGTTCGGCTCGTACCAGGAGTCGCCCGCGCAGGCCATGCACAACGCGGCCCGGCTGATGAAGGAGGCCGGGGTCGGCGCGGTCAAGCTGGAGGGCGGCGAGCGCAGCGCCCGCTCGATCGAGCTGCTGGTCGAGGCCGGCATCCCGGTGATGGCCCACATCGGCCTCACCCCGCAGTCCGTCCACGCCTTCGGCGGCTACCCGGTCCAGGGCCGCGGCGACGAGGCGGCCCACCAGCTGCTCCGCGACGCCAAGGCCGTGCAGCAGGCCGGCGCCTTCTCCGTGGTGCTGGAGGCCGTCCCGGCCGAGCTGGCCGCCCAGGTCACCGAGCAGCTGGCGATCCCGACCGTCGGCATCGGCGGCGGCCCGGAGACCGACGCCCAGGTGCTGGTCTGGACCGACATGGCCGGCATGACCGCGGGCCGGGTGCCCAAGTTCGTCAAGAAGTACGCCGACCTGCGCGGCGTCCTCGGCGAGGCCGCCCGCGCCTACGCGGAGGACGTCCGCTCCGGCGCCTTCCCGGCGGCGGAGCACAGCTTCCACTGACGCTTGCTGCCGCACAGGGAGTCGGCAGCGCATCGGCAGTCACCCCCTTGAGCCGCAGCAGGTCATCCCGGCCGCGGTGTGGCGGGGGCCTCGGGGAATCCGAGGCCCCCGCCACACTCTCACCGCCTCAACGGGCGATCAGCTTGCGGACCGCGTCGCTGACCTCGGGCAGCTCGGTGGGGAGTGCCCACCGGTGGGCGTCGTGTTCGGTGAGGACGACCGGTTCGGTCTTCTCCACGGTGACCGCGAAGTTGAACTGGCGGGTCGTGCCACCGCGGCTGTTCCGGTAGTCGAAGTGCCCGATGTAGCCGGTGACCTGGTCGACGGTCAGGCCGGTCTCCTCGGCGGTCTCCCGGTACATCGCGTCCAGGATCGTCTCCCCGGTCTCGACCGTTCCGGAGGGGATCTCCCACATCCCGCCCATGTAGTCGTCGGGGTTGCGCCGCACGAGCAGGACCCGGCCGTCGTGATTGATCACGGCGGCGGCGACGAAGCCGGTGATGCCGGCGGCTTCGGCGTCGGCCGCCAGGCCGGCCACGAACTCGGGGGAGGTGACGGTCACAGCAGCTCCTTGTGATGGTCGCTGATCTTGACGGCCGCGCGGACGTACTGCTCGGCCAGTTCGAGATCCTGCTCACGATGCCAGACGGGGAGCTTGATCGTGTGCGCGTGAGCCTCCTCGATCGAGGAGGCGCCACTGATTCAAAATCTTTTCCATGGTGCCGAAATGATGTGTGGGTGCGCCTCCGCGACGTGGTGACAGCCCGCTGACAGCGGTCTGGCAGTGGGGCTGGCCGCGCGACAGGGGGCTGACAGCCGGGGCGGGCAGCCTTGGGGGCATGACAGGAATCGCGACCGCCCCGAACACGCGGGGAACAGCCGGGAACGCCGTCGAGGTCCACGGCATCGTCAAGCGCTTCGGCACCACCAAGGCCCTGGACGGCGTCGACCTCACCGTCCGCGAAGGCACCGTCCTCGCCCTGCTCGGCCCCAACGGCGCCGGCAAGACCACCCTGGTACGGGTCCTCTCCACGCTGATCAAGCCGGACGCGGGCACCGCGTTCGTCGGCGGCTACGACGTCCTGCGCCAGCCCAAGCAGCTGCGCCGCACCATCGGCCTGACCGGCCAGTACGCCTCCGTGGACGAGCTGCTCTCCGGCTACGAGAACCTCTACCTGATCGGCCGGCTGCTCGACCTCTCCGGCCGCGAGTCCAAGGCCCGGGCCACCGAGCTGCTGGAGCGCTTCTCGCTCACCGAGGCCGCCAAGCGGACCGCCAAGACCTACTCCGGCGGCATGCGCCGCCGCCTCGACCTGGCCGCCAGCATGATGGGCCGCCCCCGGGTGCTCTACCTGGACGAGCCCACCACCGGCCTGGACCCGCGCACCCGCAACGAGGTCTGGGACGAGGTGCAGCGGATGGTCTCCGAGGGCAGCACCGTGCTGCTGACCACCCAGTACATGGAGGAGGCCGAGCAGCTCGCCCAGGAGCTGACCGTCATCGACCGGGGCAAGGTGATCGCCAACGGCGGCGTCGCCGAGCTCAAGGCCAAGGTCGGCGGCCAGATACTCCAGGTCCGCCCCGCCCACCCGGCCGAGCTGCCGGAGATGGCCCGCTGCCTGCACGAGAACGGGATCACCTCCGCCACCTTCTCCCCCGACGACGGCCTGCTCGCGGTGCCGCTCGTCGACGAGGCGCAGCTCACCGCCGTGATCGGGGTGCTCGGCGGGCGCGGCTTCGCGATCGCCGGCATCGACACCAAGGTGCCCAGCCTGGACGAGGTCTTCCTCGCCATCACCGGCAAGCCCACCGCCGACGCGGCCACCGCGCCCGCCGCCGACCTCGTCAAGGAGCCCGTCGCATGACCACCGCCACGCTCGCCCCCGCCCGGGCCGCGGACACCGACGAAACCCGGATCGGCCCGGCCGCCACCCTGCGCCACATCGGCGCGCTGACCCGCCGCAACCTGATGCGGATCAAGGCCGACCCGGAGTCGATGTTCGACGCCGTGCTGATGCCGATCGTCTTCACCGTGCTGTTCGTCTACGTCTTCGGCGGCGCCATCTTCGCCGGGGACCAGGACCACTACAAGCAGTTCATGATCCCCGGACTGCTCGGACAGACCGGCATGACGCTGGCACTGGCCGTCGGCACCGGCCTGAACACCGACTTCCAGACCGGGGTGATGGACCGCTTCCGGACCCTGCCGATCGGCCGGGCGTCCGTCCTGCTCGCCAAGATCGTGGCGGAGACGCTGCGGGCGCTGCTCTCCTCCGTCATCCTGCTGGCCTTCGCCTTCATCCTCGGCTTCGAGCTGAAGACCGGCGTCCCGGAGCTGCTGGCCGCGATCGGCCTGTCGCTGGTGTTCGGCATGTCGATCGTCTGGATCTCGATGCTGCTGGGCATGTCGCTGCGCAGCGCCCAGGCCGTCCAGGGCGTCTCCATGCTGGTCCTGATGCCGATGCAGTTCGGCAGCTCGATCTTCGCGCCGACCAGCACCATGCCGGGGTGGCTCCAGGCCTTCACCAAGGTCAACCCGCTGTCCGCGCTGGCCGACGCCTCCCGGGCACTGCTCAACGGCGAGGGGGCGGTGGCCCACCCGGTGATGATCGTGCTGATCTGGTCCGCCGCCTCGACCGCGATCTTCGCCCCGCTCGCGGTGGCCCGCTTCCGCAAGCGGACCTGAGCGAGCCGGGGGCGGGGGCCGGCGGCCGTGGACAAGCCGCCGGACGGCGAGCGGCCGTTCGGCCGGTGACCAGGGGACGGGCACCGGCCGAACGGCCGCTCAGCCGACCGCTCAACGGATCGATCGCCCGGTCGGTCGCCCGGTCGACCGCTCAGCCGATCAGCTCCTCCAGCAGCTCCTGGGTCTGCTGCTGCGTCATCCCGCTGCCGGAGGCGTGCGCCGCCTCGTACGCGGCGTCGCCCAGCAGCCCCCGCACGACGGCCGTCGACCGCTCGCGCTCCACCCGGTCCAGGAAACCGCCCTTCGGGCCGTTCAACTGCTTGTGCGCACCGATCAGCACCGCTGCCTGGCGGGCCCGCTCCAGGTCGCCGTCCCGCTCCACGTAAGCCACCAGCATTCCGGCCACGGCCGGCACCACCATGACCGTCATCTGCTCGGCGAAACCGCTCGCGGCCGTCACCGAGACCAGCTGCCGACGGCCCTCCCGCAGCAGGGCGTGCCCCTCCTCCGGATCCCCGGCCCGGGCCGTGATCCAGCCCCGGGAGCACTGCAGCAGCCCGCCGACGACGCCGGGGACGAACCCGCCCGAACTGATCCCGTCGAGCTTCGACAGCGCCGCCTTGGCCTCCTCGAACTCGCCGCGATGGGCGTGCAGGGCGCAGAGCGTCAGGTGACCGAACAGCAGGGCACCGGTGGTGGACTGGTTGAGGCCGGTGCCCTCGATGGCGGCCAGCGCCGACCGGATCATCCGCTCGCCGCGCTCCGGGTCGTACTCCAGCAGGGCGCTGCCGAGGTTCACCTGCAGCATCGGCACCTCGTGCGGCGCGCCCAGCTCCTCGGCCAGCGCTATCGCCCGCTCGTACGCGGCGGCCGCGCCCACGGCATCGCCCCGATTCGCCAGCGACTCACCGCGGGCCGCCAGCGCCTGGGACACCCCCCAGAGGTCGCCGGCCTGCTCGAACAGCTCCAGGGAGCGCTGGCCGTCCCGGATGCTCTGCTCCTCGCCCTCCGGCCAGTCGTTCAGCATCCTGGCCCGGACCTGCAGGGCGAACGCCAGGTCGCTCGGATCGCCGTGCAGCTCGCAGCCGCGGACCGCGTCGTCCATCAGCTGCTTCATCAGCTCCAGCCGGCCGGCCAGGAAGGCGCCGAACACCCGCATCAGCGCGGGGAAGCGGTAGCCCTGCGGCAGCTCCGGGGTGTAGCTGTCCAGCAGCTGCTCCGCCATCCTGACCGCGTTCTCGTCGCCGAGCACGTCGAGGTTCCCCTCGAACATCCCGATCAGCCGGAACATCGCGGCCAGTCGGCGGGCCTCCTCGACCACCCCCGCGGGCATCGGCACGCCGTACTCGAGCACGTTGCGCTCCAGCGGCACCGGCGGCGGGGCGTCCGGGGCGAACGGGTCCGGGCCGAGCGCGGCGATGGCGTTGTACCAGCCGCGGGCCTCCATGCTGTAGCCGCGCAGCGACCAGTACCAGCCCATGCCGACGCCGAGGACCAGCGCCTGCTCCTCGTCCGCGAGGTCGATCGCGCGCCGCAGCGCGGCCCGGATGTTGTCCTGCTCGCGCTCCAGCACGTTCAGCCAGTGCAGCTGCTGCGGACCGTGGACGTTCAGGTCGGCGGTGGCGACCATCGCACGGAAGTGCGCCAGGTGACGGGCGCCGGTGGCGTCCCGCTCGGCGGCGGACTCGGCCAGGCGCTCGGCGGCGTACTCGTGGATGGTCTCCAGCATCCGGTAGCGCGGCTGGCCGCCGTCGTCCGCCAGGTCGGCCACCAGCAGGGACTTGTCGACCAGCGAGAGCAGCAGGTCGGCGACCTCCGGGCCGACCACCTCGGTGCCGTCCGCGCAGACCGCCTCGGCGTCCTCCAGCTGCCAGCCGCCCGCGAACACCGAGAGCCGGCGCAGCACCGCCCGTTCCCGCTTGCCCAGCAGGTCCCAGCTCCAGTCGACCACCGCGCGCAGGGTCTGCTGGCGCGGCAGTACGGTGCGGCTGCCGGCGGTGAGCAGGGCGAAGCGGCCGTCCAGCCGGTCGGCGATCTGGCGGGCCGTCATCACCCGCAGCCGGGCGGCGGCGAGTTCGATGGCCAGCGGCAGGCCGTCCAGGCGGCGGCAGATCTCGGCGCACGCCTCCGGGTCGCTCTGCGGGTCGAAACCGGGGCGGGCGGCGGCGGCCCGCTCGGTGAGCAGCCGCAGCGCCACCGGGTCGGGCAGCGGCTCGACCGGCAGGGCCGTCTCGCCGGGCACGCCGAGCGGCTCCCGGCTGGTGGCGAGCACCGTCAGCCCAGGGCACTCGGCGAGCAGGGCGTCGACCAGGTCGGCGGCGGCCTGGATCAGGTGCTCGCAGTTGTCCAGGACGAGCAGCATCCGGCGGGGACCGCAGTGCTCGACCAGCCGGCGCACGGGGTCCTCGGCGCGCTTCTCCATCACCTCGGTGACCATGCTGGCGCTGTGCAGCACGATCTCGCGCAGGCCGAGCGCGGAGACCACCGCGGAGGGGACGGCCTCCGGGCTCTCCAGCGGGGCGAGTTCGGCCAGCCAGACGCCGTCCGGCCAGTGCCCGGCGGACTGCTCGGCGCGGCCGGCCTCGACCGACAGCCGGGTCTTGCCGGAGCCGCCCGGGCCGGTCAGGGTGACGAGCCGACGCTGCGTCACCAGGCCGCGCAGGGCGGTGAGATCGGCGTCCCGGCCGACGAAGCTGGTCAGTCGGCCGCGCAGGTTGCCGGTGACGCGCGGGTGTTGGGACGCGGGCTCCGGTGCCGACGCCGACTGGGGCCCGGAGGCGGGCGCGAGGGCGGCGGCGGGTCGGGCGGCGGCTGGGGGAGGTTCCGCCGAGGTGAGCAATTCGGTGTAGCAGGACTGGAGTTGGCGACCGGGGTCGACTCCGAGCTCGTCCGCCAGGGCGCGTCTGGTGCGCTCGTAGTGGCGCAGCGCCTCGGCGGTGCGGCCGCTCCCGTGCAGGGCCCGCAGCATCAGCAGCTGGAGGGGCTCGTCCAGCGGCTGCCGTTCGCACAGCTCGGCGAGTTCGGCGACCAGTTCGGCGGCCCGGCCGAGGCCGAGGTCCGCGGTGATCCGGTGCCGACGGGCCTCGTCCCGCTGGGCCTCCAGCCGGGCGGCCGCGGCGGCGCGGTCGGGCAGGTCGGCCAGGGCGGGGCCGCGCCACAGCGCCAGGGCGGCGCGCAGCCGCTCGGCGGCCAGGGCGTCGTCGCCGGCGTCGAGGGCGTGGCGGCCCTCGGCGCTCAGCCGCTGGAAGTCGGCGAGGTCGGTGGCCGGGTCGGCCAGCCAGTACCCGGCCGGGCCGGAGCCGACCCGCTCCCGGCCGATGGTGCGGCGCAGCCGGCCGACCAGGGTCTGCAGCGCGGCGGAGGAGTCCTGCGGTGGCTCGGCCTCCCACACCTCGTCCACCAGCAGGTCGGCCGGGACCGGCCGCCCCTGGCGCAGGGCCAGCGCGGTGAGCAGCGCCCGCAGCCTGGCACCGCCGAGCGGGACCGGCGTGCCGTCGTCGTGGTGGGCCGTGGTGGTACCGAGGATGCCGTAGTGCACCGGTCCATTCTGGTCGATGGACGGGCACGCGGGCGCACAATTGTGCCGGCCCCTTCCGGGCCGCTCTCCGGCCTCGCCCCCCCGCCCCCGGCTCGGGCGGAACCGGACGCCTCCCCTCGGACGTTCACCCTGGGCGGCTTGTCCGGCCCCCGGCCCGCCCGGCATGATCGGTCCCTGCCGGTATCCGCCTTCCCTCTGTCCACGGAGCACCCACAGATGACCTTCGCCGCCACGCCGCGCTCCCGCAGCGAGGACCGCCGGATCAGCCCGGTGTTCTGGGTGCTGCTCGCCACCCTCGGTACCTCCGGCTGGGCGGTGTACTCGGGCTACGGCAACGCCTCGTTCGGGGTGTTCCTGTTCGTGGTGTCCGGCTGGATGGTCTCGCTCTGCCTGCACGAGTACGCCCACGCGCGCACCGCGCTGCACGGCGGCGACATCACCGTCGGCGCCAAGGGCTACCTCACGCTCAACCCGCTGAAGTACGCCAACGTGCTGCTCAGCTTCGTGCTGCCGATCGTCTTCGTGATCCTCGGCGGCATCGGCCTGCCCGGCGGCTCGGTCTGGATCGAGCGCAGCCGGATCCAGGGCCGGCTCAAGCACAGCCTGATCTCGGCGGCCGGGCCGCTGGTGAACCTGGTGATCGGGGCGGCCCTGCTGATCCCGGTCGGCGCGGGATGGCTGGACAACCCGGGCTTCTCGATGGAGTGGCACGGCTCCGACTGGCCGTGGCGCTACACCCCGCTGGCCTGCGCCTTCGCCTTCCTCGGCCTGCTGCAGATCAGCGCCGCGATCCTGAACCTGCTGCCGGTGCCCGGCCTGGACGGCTACGGCATCGTCGAGCCCTGGCTGTCGTACAGGACCCGGCGCTCGATCGAGCCGTTCGCGCCGTACGGGATGCTCGCGGTGTTCGCGCTGCTCTGGCAGCCCCAGGTGCGGAACGTCCTCTTCGACGCCGTGTTCGCCGTGATGCACCTGTTCGGCGTGACGGACGACACCTTCGCGGGCCTCGGCCAGCTGCTGTTCCGCTTCTGGGAGAGCTGAGCCCCCGGGGACGCTCGTGAGGTCGGTGGCCGCTCAGCCCTGCTCGGCGGCCGCCGCCTCGGCGATCTTCTCCTTGCGCCGGTTCAGCCAGAGCACATTGCTCGCCACACCGGCCAGCGGGAGCCAGATCAACCCGATCCAGAAGCCCTCGACCATCGAGACCACGGCGGCCGCCAGCGCGAGGACGACGACGAGCAGGGCGAACAGGGACGTGCGAGGCATGGCGCGGGGCTCCTAGGACCGGGTACGGACGGCCGGATGACGGCCGCCACCCATTGTCGCCGACCTCACCTCCGGACCGGTCCAGGGGTGAGGTCGACACGACCGGTGACTTCCTACACGTCGGTGATCCGCAGACCCGCGTGAGCCTTGTAGCGGCGGTTGACCGAGATCAGGTTGGCCACCAGCGCCTCCACCTGGTGGGCGTTGCGCAGCCGGCCCGCGAAGATGCCGCGCATGCCGGGGATCAGCCCCGCCAACGCCTGCACGATGTCGGTGGCGGCCCGCTCGTCGCCGAGCACCATGACGTCGGTGTCGATCCGCTCCACCGACTCGTCCTGCAGCAGCACCGCCGAGAGGTGGTGGAAGGCGGCGGTGACCCGGGAGTCCGGCAGCAGCGCGGCGGCCTGCTGGGCGGCGCTGCCCTCCTCCGGCTTGAGCGCGTAGGCGCCCTGTTTGTCGAAGCCGAGCGGGTTGACGCAGTCGACGACGACCTTTCCGGCGAGTTCCTCGCGCAGCGCCGTCAGGGTGGCGGCGTGGCCGTCCCACGGGACCGCGACGATCACCACGTCGCTCTCCCGGGCGACGGTGGCATTGTCGGCGCCGCGCACGCCGAGGCCCAGCTCGGCGGCCGAGGCCTCGGCCCGGGCGGCGTCGCGGGAACCGATGATCACCTGCTGGCCGGCCTTGGCCAGTCGCAGGGCCAGCCCGCGCCCCTGGTCGCCGGTGCCGCCGAGGACACCGACCACCAACTGCGAGACGTCCGGCAGCTCGTGGGCCGGGTTTGTCGCTGAATCGAGGGAAGTCATGGGCTGATCTTCCCAAATCGGCGGCCCGGCGCGACATCCTGGCCCGCATGGACGCAGTGAGAGTTTCGGCACTTCGTGAACGACTCACGGGCACCGGCTGGTTGGAGGCCGTCGGCGGCTTCGCCGGCTCGCTGCGGCGCTCGGTGGAGCGCCGCGGGGCCGGTGAGCTGCTGCTGGTCGGCACCGAGGCGTACGAACCCTGGCACCTGGCCGCCCACCTGGAGGACGAGGCCGCCTGGTCGGCCGTCCCCCGGCTGGCGCCCACCCTGCTGCGGCACGCACCGCCCGCCGCCGCCCCGGCCCACCTGGCCCACGACCTGCGGCGGCTCACCGGGGCCGGGCGGAGGGCCACCGTGCTGGTGGTGGCCCCGGGGGCGGCCGGCGCCCCGCTGCTGGAACGGGTGCAGGACGCCCGCCGGCGCGGCGCGACCGTGCTGGCCCTGGACGGCGCCGACCCCACCGCGCCCGCCGCCGCGGGCGGCCTCGACGACCTCGACGACCTCGCCGGCCTCGCGCACGAGCGCCTCGCCGTCGGCACCGCCGCCGAGGAGCCCTTCGACCTCGCCCAGCACCTGGTCAGCGCCGCCGCCGGGCAGCCGCTCGGCCGCCGCTCCGCCCTGGGCCGGCTGGCCGACCTCGCCGGGCGGCTGACCTCCGCGCCGCCGCTCAGCCGCTGGTGAAAAACCCGTTGCGACGGGCGAACCGGCCGTCCCAGGATGGTGGTTCGTGAACGACGACGAACCACCCCATACCGGTCGGCGACGCGCGCTGCTGCGCTCGCTGACGCCCGACCTGACACCGTGGCGCGCCTCCCGCGACTTCCGCTACCTCTGGACGAGTGGCTGCGTCACCAGCTTCGGCAGCTTTCTGACGTACGTCGCCGTACCGATGCAGATCAAGGAGCTCACCGGCTCCTCCTTCGCAGTCGGCCTGATCGGCGCCGTCGAACTCGTCCCGCTGATCGTCTTCGGCCTCTGGGGCGGCGCCCTCGCCGACGCCCTCGACCGCCGCAAGCTGGTGCTGCGCTCCGAGGCCGCGCTCGGCCTGCTGGCCGGACTGCTGCTGCTCAACGCGCTGCTGCCGCACCCACTGCTCTGGCCGGTCTACCTGGTCGCCGCGCTGGTCGCCGCCTGCGACGGCCTCCAGCGCCCCGCCCTCGACTCGCTGCTGCCGCGGATCGTCGCGCACCAGCACCTGACGGCCGCCTTCGCCCTCAAGTCGCTGTACCACAACGTCGCTTCGGTGGCCGGGCCGGCGCTGGCCGGCGTCGTGGTGGCCTTCTCCGGAGTGCAGACCGCCTACGCGCTGGACGTGCTGACCTTCGCCGTCTCGCTGCTGCTGCTCGTCCGGATCAAGGCGGTGCCGCCGCCCACCGGCGCCGAACGCCCGTCCGTACGGGCGGTGCTCACCGGGGTGCGGTACGCGTGGAGCCGCAAGGACCTGCTCGGCACCTACGCGATCGACCTCTGCGCCATGCTGTTCGCCTTCCCGGTGGCCGTCTTCCCCTTCCTGGCCTCGGACTTGGGCGCGGACTGGGCGCTCGGCCCGATGTACGCGGCCTCCGCCGCCGGCGCCCTGCTGGTCGGCGCGACCAGCGGCTGGGCGTCCCGGATCCACCGGCACGGCCGACTGCTGGTGGCCGCCGCGGTCGCCTGGGGCGCGGCCATGGCGCTGGCCGGACTGTCCGGGAACGTCTGGCTGGTGCTGCTCGGGCTGGCCCTGGCCGGCGGTGCCGACGAGATCAGCGGACTCGCCCGCTCCACCATGTGGAACCAGTCCATCCCGGACGAGGTCCGCGGCCGGATGGCCGGCGTCGAGCTGCTCAGCTACTCCGTCGGCCCCCAGCTGGGCCAGGTCCGGGCCGGCACCATGGCCGGCCTGATCGGTGTGCGCGCCGCCGTCTGGACCGGCGGCCTGGCCTGCGTCGCCGCCGTCCTGGCACTCGCCGCCGCCCTCCCCCGACTGCTCGCCTACGACGACCGCACCGACCCCCACACCGCCGCCGTCCGCGCCGAACACGAACGCACCGCCCGCGAAACCCCCGCCCCGGCCTGACCGCAGCGCGGCGCCCCGGCGGTCACTCGGCGCCCTCGTCCTTCGGACGGTCGCTCCAGCGCGGGTCGCCCTGCCACTCGCGGTTGCGCTCGTCGGCGAGCTGGAGGGCGTGGGCGGCCTCGTCGGGGGTGGCGTAGGGGCCGAGGCGGTCCTTGGCCGGGCACTCCGGGCCCTCCTCGACCTTGGCGTGCTTGATGCAGTAGAACCACTCGCCGGGCTTGCCGGTCGGCTTGCGGTGGAATCCCAGGGGCATGGCGCTCTCCCGTCCAGAGGTAGCGGGTCGGTACCGATCATTCCCCGGACGGGGCCACCGTGCACACCACACGGGAACCGCCGGGCGGCGGCGGGGCGGCGACTAGACTCGCCGCCATGGCTCTCGTACCCGGCATCCAGTCCCCCACCCGCAAGGTCCCGGCGCACATCGCGCGCCCCGAGTACGTCGGGAAGCCCGCTCCGACGCCGTACACCGGGCCCGAGGTGCAGACCGCCGAGACGATCGAGAAGATGCGGATCGCGGGCGGGATCGCGGCCCGGGCGATGGAGGAGGCCGCGAAGCTGATCGCCCCCGGCGTCACCACCGACGCGCTGGACGTCGTCGCCCACGAGTACATGTGCGACCACGGCGCCTACCCGTCCGACCTCGGCTACCGCGGCTTCCCCAAGTCCGTCTGCACCTCCGTCAACGAGGTGATCTGCCACGGCATCCCGGACTCGACCGTGCTGCAGGACGGCGACATCGTCAACATCGACGCCACCGCGTACATCCACGGGGTGCACGGCGACCTCAACGCCACCTACCTGGTCGGCGACGTGGACGAGGAGTCCCGGCTGCTGGTCGAGCGCACCCGGGAGTCGCTGAACCGGGCGATCAAGGCGGTCAAGCCGGGCCGCCAGATCAACGTCATCGGACGGGTCATCGAGTCCTACGCCAAGCGCTTCGACTACGGCGTGGTGCGGGACTTCACCGGACACGGCATCAACACGTCGTTCCACTCCGGCCTGATCGTCCCGCACTACGACAGCGAGCGGGCCACCGAGGTCATCAAGCCCGGTATGACGTTCACCATCGAGCCGATGCTCACCCTGGGCACCTACGACTACGAGATCTGGCCGGACGGCTGGACCGTCGTCACCAAGGACCGCAAGCGCACCGCCCAGTTCGAGCACACCCTGGTGGTCACGGCGGACGGCGCGGAGATCCTCACCCTGCCGTAGCCCCGCCTCCGGCACCGGCGCGCCCCGAGCCCCAGGGGCGCGCCGGTGCCGAAAGCCGAGGAGCGACAAGCGAGGCACGAGCGCCGGAGCGACGAGCGTCGGCGCCGGGTCCCAGCGCCCCGGAGGCGAGCGGGCGAGTCACCGCCCTCAGCCGATGAGCCACTGCTCCTCGGCGACGGCGCCCACCTCGGTGCAGGCGTCGGTGAGCACGTCCAGGACGCGCAGCGGGTCCGGCAGCGGCAGTTCGGGCCCGCGCAGCCACCGCACCTCGGAGCCGTCCGGCAGTGCGGCCGGCGGGAGCAGGGTGTAGGAGCCACGGCAGTGCCAGCGCAGGCCGGGGTGTTCGGACACGGTGTCCGGCGTGGAGTCGAGGGCGCTGTCCCACCACTCGTCCTCGTCCTGGGGGGTGCCCCGGGTGGCGGTGAAGAACAGGTAGCGGTCCTCGCCGACGGCGGCGACCGGGCCTTCGACGCCCAGGGCGGTCAGCCGCTCCAGGGCGAGCCGGCCGGCCTCGGCGGGGACGTCCAGGACGTCGTGCACCCGGCCGGTGGCGGTGACGAAGTTGGCCTGGGGGTCGCGGGAGAGCCAGCGGGAGAGCTGTTCGGGATCGGTGGTGGCCTGGGTCTGCCAGGCGAAGGAGACGGGGTGCCGGGCCGGGGCCGGACAGGCCACCCGGTCACAGGAGCACCGGTAGCCGGCCGGGTGGGCGGCGGGTGCGAGGGGGAATCCGGCGCGCACCGCGCCGAGCAGCTGATCCAGTCTGGCGGCCGGGTCCGCGCCTCCCGGGCGGGCCCGCTCACGGTCACGCTTCTGCCACCAGGTCGTCCACCTGCTGCCGGCTTCCATCGGGCCCCTTCCGCGCAACTGCCGTGCCTGGTGCGACACAGCGTTCGACGTACCACTCCGACGCAACGCGCGGCGCCCCCCGCTGCTTCCCGGGGCGGTGCTCGGCCCTGCTGTCCGCGCCCCGCCGACCGCGGCCGGGGTCACCGGACGACCGACGCCCGGGTCTCGGTACGCCTGTCGCGGCAGCACGCTGTCCGCGCCGGTGACGGCCGGAGGGCACGCTGACTCGCGCCTCGCCCGGCCCGTACGGGGCCCGCTGGCCCGGGGTGAACCCCGAGGGCGTACAGGAAGGATAAGGGTGCGCGGGGCCTCTGGATGACCGGGGGCGGTGCCTCTCCGGTCACACTCCGGGCACGCGGGCCACACTCCGGGCACTCCGTCGCCACCTGGTCTCCGCCCCCGGGTGCTCCCGCCGTGGTCAGCGCGTGGAGGTGAGACCCTGGAGGGGTGAAGAGCGCGGACACCGAATTCGTCGGCGGGCCCCTGGACGGGACGGTCCTCCCGATCCCGCTGGGGCCGATGCTCGGCGTGCCCAAGAAGTACAAGGTCCCCGTCCCCGCGCGGGGCGACTCCCCCGCGCGCACACTGGTGTACGTCCGGAGCAAGCAGGTGCGGGGGCTGAGCTGGTTCTGGCGCTACGAGTACGACGAGGCGGCCTCCACCGGGCCCTCCGGATCCAGCGGACCCGCAGAGCTCACCGGACCCGTAGAGCCCACCGGGCCCTCGGACTGACCGGCCGCCCCTTCCCCTTCCCCTTCCCGGGAGGTCGGCATGGCCAGGACGGTTCGGCACCCCGTACGGCACGGCAGGAGCCGCGCGCAGGCGGCCGCCCACCACAACCGGCAGTTCGCCTGGGTGACGGGTGCCCTGCTGCTGGTGGTCTGCCTCTACAGCGTGACGATCGGCCCCGACGGCTGGCTCTGGTTCGGCTGGGCGGTGCTGCTGCTCGCCTGTGCGGGCCTGTTCGTGGTCCGTCCCTGAGCAGCGGCACCGCCCGTGTCACCGGCTGTGTCACCGGCTGTCGCCGTGACCGGTCCCCCGCACCGGTCAGTCATCCTCGGCGAGGATGAGGTAGAGCTTCTTGCGGGTCTCGGTCAGCACCGCCAGTCCCTTGGCGCGCTGCGCCTCGGTGCCCGTCCGCATGACCTGCTGCACCGCCTGGTCGACCGCGGCGAGCGCCTGGCCGACCTCCTGGACGGCCTCCCAGTCGACCTCCCGGCCGGCTTCGGCCCACGGCTCCGCCGGACCGGCCTCGGCCTCGGCGCGGCCCGTCTCGGTGAGCGAGACCAGCCGCTTGCCGCCGACCTCCTCCGCCGTGATCAGGCCCTCCTCCTCCAGCAGTTGAAGGTTCGGGTAGATCGAGCCGGGGCTGGGCCGCCAGGCACCGTTGGTCCGTTCGGTGATCTCGGCGATCATCTCGTAGCCGTGCATCGGCCGCTCCTTGAGCAGGGCCAGCAGCGAGGCCCGGACGTCACCGCGCCGGGCCCGGCCGCCGCGCCGCCCGTGCGGCCCGCCGCGCCGGCCGCCGAAGCCGTGCCCGAACGGGCTGCCCGGCGACCGGCCGGGGCCGCCGCCGAACGGCGGGCCGAAGCCGCCGAAGGCCGCCCGCCCCTCGAACTCCTCCCCGGGCATCCCCCGGAACTCCGGGCCCGGCCCGCGGCGGCGTCCGCCGCCGCGCGGGCCCTCCGCACGAAATCGCATTCCTGAGCGCATGGCGCCCACCTCCTTGAGGTTTGCTCGCTTCCGAGACAGTCGAGTCACTGTCTCGATAGTTCGACGATATATCGGTGACTGTCGCTCGTCAACGGATCCCGATACGGTTCCGACTGTCCTGTGCCACCGAACCCTGGCTGGTTGCCACTGAAGGTTGACCAACACGGTTTCGTGCCAGTGAAGGTTGACCGCACCGTGGTTGTGTCAGCGAAGGTTGACCAGCCGAGGGCCTCGGTCCCACGTGCAGAGTTCTATGCGCCAGCGGCCCCTGTGGCCGCGGGCTCGGAGACCCGCCTCAGCGAAGGTCGGCGTGCTGGTCCGATCCCTAGGAGCCCGATCACTCAGCTCAGACCCGATGCAAGGTCCCGCCGCCGGGTCAGCCCATGATTGGCGTCATGGAGAACGCCGTCGAAAAGATCAAGGTCTGGTTCCGGTTCGTCCCCCGCGAGGGCTGGTTCCCTCAGGACATCGAGGGCCTGTGGGCGACAAGGCTCAGCGCTGACACGGCCACGATTGAGAACGTCCCGTTCCTCCAGGACGGTGTGGCCGAGGGGGACGTTGTTCAGTTCCAGACCGACTCGGATGGGCTGCACTGGGCTGTCGGGCGGGTCAGTTCAGCCGGCAATTGCACGGTTCGCGTCGTTCCCGTCCCCTCTGGGCTGCTGGGACGCAGCCCTCAGGCGGTGCATCAACGCCTGGCTGTCTTCAACCTCGGCGGTGAAGTCATGAGCAAGGACTTCCCTATGGTCGCCTTCAACGTGCCGGCCGGCGCGGACTTCGCCGGGATCAAGGCACTGCTGAAACAAGGGCAAGACGCGGGCTGGTGGCACTACGAGGTTGGCTGCGGGACCGACGAGTGGTGGAGCGCCTGACTCCAAGTCTTCGCGTTCGTCCTCGCTGTCACGGGACAACTGCCCTGACAGTGCGTTCAGTCGCGACCTGTTGACACTGCAGTGAACACCAGCGGCGAACTCGTCCAGAGGGACCGCGGACGAATAGCTTCTGGCAGTGCTCACACGTCACCGGGCCGTAGTCGGCGGGGTCAAGCCCGCGCTGGGCCCGCTTGCTGCAGCGGCCGGAGCACCATTTGCGGACGGGGCCTCTGGGGTGAGTGGATGACGGAATCGGCTTTCCGCAGAAGCCGCAGGCGGTCATGGGCAGGGGAGGCTGCTCGCGTTGGGCGAGCTGGTGCCAACGTCGGGCTTCATTGCTGCAGGATGCCGAGCAAGTCTCCCATGTTGTATTCGAGAACTCCGGGATCGGGTTCTCGCAGACGATGCACGCACGCGATTGTTCGCCGGGCTGCGGCCCGACGTGGCCGGCTTGCGTGTTGTCGGGTTGGCCATACCAGCGCGCAAGGTAGGCAGCACGGCGGCAGGCCGATGAACAGAGCCGCTGCCTCTGTCCGAGCCGAAGGACCATGGGCTGCTGGCAGACCCGACAAGCAACCGTCGTGAGGGTGCGGCGATGGGCCCAACTCCGGCATCGGCTTGAGCAGAGAAAGGGAGGTCTGCCGAAGGGGGCCTTAGGTGGGATGCTCGTGCCGCACTCCTTGCATTTCGCGGTGTCCAGGATCTTTCGCAACAGCTGCGGGTCGCGGCCGGAAACTTCGGCTAGTCGGTTCCAGGACAGTGGGCCGGGGCCCCACGGTGGCTCGACGAGGAATTTCCGCAGATAGGCAGGTGGGAGATGGTTGGCTTGGGCGAGTCGGGCGATGAACGACCGCCCGCCCTCACCCGCGATTGGGCGGATTTGGAACGGGAGCTTCGCGATCACTTCCCCTTCCCAGGCGGGGCGATTCATCCTGCTCCATCCTGTGCCTGAGTGCTCTTGGGTCGATTGCGGCGGGAGGCTATATCCAGATCGACGGCCAGCAGACCCTGCTTCGTTATCTTCTCGGTCCCGCTGAGGATGGCGTCAACGGCGGCTCCTCGAACCTGGTGGGAGAGGGTGCCGATCATGCCTCCAGTTCGGGTGTGGAGAAAGCGGTCCAGCCGGGTGAGTATGCCGGGCTTGTGCTGATGCAGCAGCAGGTTGGCCTCCATCTGGGCCACGAGGGCCTTCCATTCCGCGTTATAGGGGAACGGGTGGGTGGCGACCGAGGTGAAGCGGGCGGCGATCTGGTCGCCTCGGGTCCCGGTCAGGAGGCTGCTGTCCTCAATGTCGATACCCGCGTAAGCGAAGGTCGCCGGGATTCGCTCGGAGAAGTACTTGAGCGTGTCCGAGGCTTCGGCCCCAGTTCGGGTATGAAGGGAGATGTTGTGGATCTCATCCACCA
Organism: Kitasatospora sp. NPDC096128; assembly: GCF_040303105.1. NCBI lineage: Bacteria > Bacillati > Actinomycetota > Actinomycetes > Kitasatosporales > Streptomycetaceae > Kitasatospora > Kitasatospora sp. NPDC096128. The sequence continues at coordinate 172,241 of NZ_JBEOSP010000007.1, forward strand.
GAACCAGCCCGGTGCGAGCTTTGGTGCAGACGCCGACCACTGCCTCGGTGAGGTCGGTGATGTTCGAGCTTCTCCGGACCGGCAGCCCGAGAAAGCGGGCGAACTCGGCTGCAATCATGCGGGGTGTCGCAGCTGGCGGGACGGTGATGTAGAGGACCGGTATGCGTTCGTCCTGCCCGGGGTGCCGACGGCGGTCCTGAAGTTCGTGGGCCAGGCCGAGCTGGGCCAACGCGATGGTCTTGCCAGTGTTGGCCGGTCCCGTGACGATCAATCCGCGACGGGCACTGATCGCCCCTCGGTTGAGGATGATCAGGCGGCGTCCGCATGTGACGGTGTGTCGGACGGTGGAGGTGGCGACCACCTGCAGGCGGGCGTGGTGGTCGAGGCGGTCATCGTCGTAGGTGTACTTGTCTTCTTTGTTCAGGGCGTCGTACTCGTCCTGTGGCAGCGTGACCATCGGCTCGGCGACCGCCGAGGAGACGAACTCGCGCCAGCCAGGCAGGGTGGTCAGTTGCCGCCCGAAGTCGTCGTCCGGACTGTCGGCAGGACTCGTGATCACAGGCGCTTCCAGGGGTCCTCGAGCGGGTCGAAGAGCCCCAGCGGGATCACCTCGGCCAGCGTCTCCTCGTCCTCCGCCGGCTCTTCCGGAGAGGGTTCGTGCTGTGGCTTCGGCAGGGGTGGTGCCGCGGCTGTGGCCCGGACGGTGGCCTTGGTCCGGGCCGCGACACGGTGGTCGCCCTTGGCGGGCTTGGTCTTCCTGCTCTTCTTAGCAGCCGGCTGGTCGGGGCCGGCGTGGGCGCGGGTCAGCAGGGCCGCGACGGCATCGGCGAGTTCTTCCTCGGTGGCCTTGGGCAGTTGGTGGCTGACGTGGTCCCAGGCCAGGTCGCCGAACGGGACCGGGGCCCGGTTCAAGTACTTCCAGGTCGCCTGGACCCAGCCGCCGCCTGCGCGGTGGTCACGGACCCAGACCCGGGAGACGTCGTAGGGGTCGCGGTGGATCTCCCAGAGTCCGCGTTTGGCGGTGATGCCGGAGTCGCGTCGGCGCATCGGGCCGAGCTCGGGGCTGTCGTAGGTGCGGTTGTTGATCCGAATGCCGTAGGTGTTGACAGCCCGCCAGGCCGCCGGCAGGAGTTCGATGTAATCCTGGCCGCTGAGGGCGACCGGGACATAGCCGCAGGCCTCGACCAGGGCGGCGTACTTCTGGTTCGGAGTGAACAGCCGCCCGGGGTGGTCGGGGTCTCGCAGTCCTTCGTGGGGACGGTTCTGCCAGTGCGCGATGATCCACTCGTCGAGCAGGTCCTGAAGCTCGGGCAGCGACCACAGGTTCTCCTGCTCGGGGTGCCGTCCGCGGCGGTCAGTGTTGCGGCCGGTGTGACCCGGCAGAAACTGGGCGAACATCGTGGCGACCGAGCCCAGCATCTTCTCGATGTGACCCTTCTCGAAGGGCGAACCCTTGTGGGTGGGCTGGAAGTCGATCTCCAGAAATCGGCAGGAGGCCCGGAAGTTGCGGGAGATGAACACCTTGCCGTGGTCGCAGACGATCATCTCCGGGACGATGACCGGCTTGGCAGCGGCGTGCTCAAGGCGCTCGTCCAAGGTCAGCAGGCGGCGGTGCGGCAGCACGGACCGGGACATCTTGAGCACATCGACCCAGCCCGGCCGCATCAGCTCCGGGGTGACCGTGCGCGCCAGCAGCACGCTCGCGTCGACCGACTTCGTCGACGGCCGCAGCACCGCCGCCGACAGCGTCCGGGACGCGACGTCGATCATGCCGGTGAGCTCAACCTTGCCGACGACCCCGTTGTCGAGGCGGACCATGACGTCCAGCGGCGTCGAGTCGATCTGCATCACCTCGCCCGGCGCGGACACCGTCAGTTCGCCGAACGGAGCCGCCGCCCCGTGGGCCCTGGACCGGCGCGTGACCGCGGAGCCGGTCGCGTGAGTGCCCGCGGTCAGCTTCGCAACCAGCCGGTAGAGCGTTCGCCTCGACGGCAGCTCGACCGGTTCCCCACCGCGCTCCCGCAAGATCTCACCGGTCCGCCAGATCAGGTAGGCCCCGTTGCGGGTCGAGGTGTCGACTCCCTCCTTGATTGCCTGCCGCATCGCGTCGACGACTGGCTCGGGCACCGAGCCGAACTCCTTGCGCTTGCGGACCGGCCGGTGGTCGGCCAGCCCGACCAGGCCGTCTTCCTGGTAGCGGCGACGCCGGAGTCCGACCGTGCTCGGCTTGACTTCGTGGCCCAGGGCCGTGAGCTCGGCCGCCTTGACCCGCTGGCGTGAGGTCACGGACGAGCCGGAACCGTAGCCAGGCCGCGGAGGCGTGCCCGGCTCGGCGTCCGGCGGCAGCCGGTGCAGGACCTCAAGGATGTGCTTCTCCCACCAGAGCGCCTGCTTGACCGCATCAGGCGGGAACGTCTCCAGTAGCCCGGTCGGGGGCATCGGCATGCGTTCGGGCTGGAACAGGACCTCGAAGTCCGCTGCCTCGAACAAGTCGATCAGGGCGACCACCCGGTGCGGCGCCTGGTCATCTTCCAGCACCGCGGCCTGGGCGGTGATGTCGAGGACCCCCCTCATCTGACCGTCGAACCGGATCCTCTGGCCGACCGCCAGGGCCGGTGGCCGCTTCAGCCTGCCCATCGACTTTCCTCCGTCCAGACGAGACTGTCGGTCTCCATCAGGCCGCTCACCAGGTCCGTTCCCAGAGCACCGGACCAGAGCAGGTGAAACAGCACCGGCAGAACCTGCAGCCGGTCCCCGACCAGTCCGGCCCCCTCCCAGAGGGCCATCGGCTCACGGAAGACCTCCAAGAGCCGGGCGGCGACCGAGGCCGGCCGCCCGCAGCGAGTCCGCCGGTAGCGGGCCAGCCAGCGGATGTTCGCCATGAGTACTGGTTCGGGCCGCCCCGCCCATTCGAACTCCCAACCCACCGTCCGGCAGGCGCGTTCGGTCGCGGTGAAGGCCTCCCACGTCTCCCCGTCCAGGTCGCTCTCAGCGCGGACGTCAACGACGCGGGCCCGGCCATCAGCCAGCCGAACGAAGTAATCCGGAGCGTGACGACGACGCCGGTTGCCGTCGTGCCAGTGCAGCCAGAACGGCTGCGAGGCGATGGCTGTGACCTGCGGATCTCGGTCGAGCAGAACCAGTCGGTCCCGCTCCAGCCACGACTCGTAGCCCACGTGATCCCGCTCGGTGACCGAGTAGTACCAGCCCGCGAAACCCTGGCTGCCCTTGTGCCAGCTGAACTCGCGAACAGGCTCAGCCATCTCGAACTGCACGTCCCAACTCGCACGCAACGGCTTGCGCTGGCGTACCCCCTCAACAGAAAAGGCCAGTTCAAAGGCCGTAAGCGCATCCTCAACGAGCGCACGTGCCGGTTCCCCCACCGCATCCTCACTTGACGGATCAGCTACAAGTCAAGGTTCGGTGGCACAAACTAGCGTTGATCAACCTTCGCTGACAACACGTCAGGGTTCGTTGTCACAGGACACCGACACGGTTGCGACAGACGGCACGGGCCCGGGGCGAACGGATACGGTGACGGGCATGTCCGGTGAACGAGACCTTGCGACCCTGCTGCGCGGGATGCGCCCGCAGCTCAACCCGGGGCGGTACGTCTACTGCACGCTCCCCGCGAAGGTGCCCGCCGGGATGCGGCCGGTGGTGACCGTCGCCGAGCCCGAAGGGGTGACGGTGGTGGTCACCCAGGACGAGGCCGACGCGCTCGGACTGCGCTACGACTACGTGGCCGCCTGGATCACCCTGCAGATCCACTCCGCGCTGGAGGCCGTCGGACTGACCGCGGCCGTCGCCGGGCGGCTCGCCGAACAGGGCATCAGCTGCAACGTGGTGGCCGGCTTCCACCACGACCACCTGTTCGTCGCCGCCGACGACGCCGACCGCGCCGTCCTGGCCCTGGAGCAGCTCTCGGCCGACTCCGCCGACTCCTCCAGCTCGGCCTGACCGTCCCGCCGGACGGGCCCGCCGGGTGGCCGCCCCCGGGCGACCCTTCGACACTGGTGGGAGCCGCCCCGCCAGGGCCGGCCCCGACCGGAAGGAGACGGCCGCCATGGCCATCTGCGTCACCTGCGGCAACGACTACTGGCTCGCCTTCGAGATCAAGACGGTCACCGGCGACACCTACACCTTCGACAGCTTCGAGTGCGCGATGGAGAAGCTCGCCCCCCGCTGCGAACAGTGCAACGTGCGCATCGTCGGCCACGGCGTCGAGGTGGCCGGGATGTTCTTCTGCTGCGCCAACTGCGCCCGGGTCAACGGCGGCCTCGGCGAACAGATCCGCGACGCCGTCGGCGCCCACCCGGCGTGAGGCCCGGCAGGACCGAGGTCCGGCCCCGGGGCCCGAACGCGACGAAGGCCCCCCGGCCGCGCTTCTCGCGCGGGCCGGGGGGCCTTCTCCAAGTCGGCGACGGAAGAGTCGGCCTGTACGCCGGGAACAGTCTCTTCACCAGCAGCGACCTGCGGAAACGCCGTTCCCGGCGGTCCGATCGCCACGTGATCGCCACACCTTCGGCGACCGCCACTCATCGGGCCTCTTCAGCGGCTCCTCGTCCGTCGTGAGGCTCTCGTCAGACGGTGGTGGTGCAGACGAATCCGAGGTCGGCCAAGCCCTCGCTCTGGCACAGTCGGTCGGATGCGCCCCCGGCAGCTGTCTGCAAGAGCTGGTAGTCGGCGCCGTGTTCCTTGCCCCAGTGCATCGCCGAGCGCCACAGGAGCCGACCGAGGCCGAGGCCTCGGTATTCCGGCAGAACACCGAAGTACTGCGGAAGGAGTCGTCGCCTACCGATGGGGTCGGCCATGGTCTCCATGGGGCCGATTGCGCCTACTACGCGCTCGCCCCGGACAGCGACCAGCACGGGGCCGACGCTGTCGATCCGGGAGTGCAGGAACACGAAGCCCTCGCCGGCCAGCTTCTCGGCGAACTCGGGGAAGGCGGTCCGAATGGCTTCGGGCTGTTGGCCGAGAGCCTCGATTCCCTCGACGGCTGGTGCGTCCTGGTCGAAGGTACGGAGCTGTACGCGGGTAGAGGCGGCCACTGGGTCGGCGGCGTCCTGAAACCACACCACACGGGCTTTAGCCCCGTCATGCTCGGCGGCAAGCTTGGCGGCGAGTTCCTCGGCCTCCTGGCGATACTCGCGGGCACCGTAGAGATGGACGCGCAGGATGCCGCGACCGGTGATGGTGGGGATCAGCGTGCGGGCCTGGTCCTGAACGACGGCATCCACCAGGACATGCTCGTCCTTGTGGTCGGACCACCGCCGGTCCTTGTCGTGCGGCAGGAATTCTCCGGTGCCAGCGACGGCGAACACGTCGGCCAGAAGCTCAGCGGAAACAGCTTCGGGGTGGAGCGGCCCGAGCGTCGGAAAATACGGGACGCACATCACGGGGCGCAGCAAGTCCCAGCGCAGATCCATACCCGCACCCTACTCGCCCGCCCCGCACGGCTCAGGCCCCGACGCGGAGAGCGCCGGGGCCTGAGCGTTACTGATCAGGTGCGATCAGCGGGTGGTTCAGTGCGGGTTGTCGTCGCCCGCGTTGCACGAGCACTTCACGCTGTCCATGACGTCGTCCAGGTCGCCGACGGCGATGATCTCGGTGACGGGCGGGGTCGGGGCCGCGATCGGCCGCGTGAGGTACGGCAGGCGCTGGGCCGGGCCGTCGTCCGGGAGCGGACGCCTCGGGGAGAGTTCGACAGCTACAGCGGTCATGTCACCCTGCTTTCTTGATCCCGTGCTGGCAGTAACTTGCGAGTGGTGCCTTCGCCTCCTGGTAGTGCTTGGCCAGCGGCCGGCACACGGTGCACGCGCCGGAAAGCTGGCAGCCGGAGCATCCACCGGTGCGAAGCATGAGGCGATCGGCGATGGCGCCGAGCCGGGCGAGGCCGTTGATCCCCTCAGCGGGGAGGCTGATTTGGTCGTCACGGCCGATCTTGCAGATGGACACCAGCCCGTGTGGGTCGGTGTGGAAGAAGGTGTGTCCGGCGTTGCAGCCGCCGAACGGCTTGCGCATCCGCAGGTGCTCCTTGGACTGCGCGGTCAGCGACTCCGCCCCGCCGTAGATCGTCGGAGTCATGTTGGTGAAGACGTTGTACTCCAGCCCCCAGCCTTCACACAGGTCGATCATCGCCTGTTCCTCGGTGGCGTTGTCCTCGGTGACGATGATGCTCATCCGCAGCGGCAGCTTGGCCCGGCGGCCGGCATTCATGCCCTGGATAAACAGGTCCCAGGCGCCCTGCCGCTGGGTCAGCTCGTCGTAGCTGGCCTTGGTCGCCCCGTACATCGATACCGTGACCCGGTAGGGCGGGCACTCGCGGAACATCTCCAGCAGGTTCTCTCGCCACAGCAACGAGGCGTTGGTGGAGACGGTGATCATCATGCCCAGCTCGAACGCACGGCGATACGAGGGCATGAAGTCCCGGTCCACGGTGGGCTCGCCCCCGGTGATCTGGAGCCAGAGGACGCCGGCCTCGGCCATGATGCCCAGGCAGGTGAGCTTGTCCGCGAGCGGCATGCCCGAGTTGACCTTGAGCCCGAGATAGCAGTGCTTGCACTTGTAGTTGCAGCCGAGGTTGATCTCCCAGCTGGCTCGCGAGTAGCCCCAGGTGGAGGGCTGCCGGACCAGCAGGACGTCACCCGCAGGACGACCGGTCACGTCCAGGTCAGCCCACTGGGCGCGTACGGCGTCCGCGAGCCACGAGGGAACTGCCTGAGCGGGGTTGTGGGCGCGCAGATCCTCGTAGTTGGCCTGCGGGAGCCGGAGACCACCCCGGCCACCGGGGCGCACCAATAGGTATTCGTCCAGGAACGGACTGGCGATCAGGTCGTGCACGTGTTCCCCTCCTTCGCTGAGCGGTATTCGGTGGCTGTGGCGCCCTGAGGTCCTGCCTGCGACAGGGTGTTTGGTGGACAGCCGATCTCGGCCCAGACCCATTTGCCGAACGGGGCTTCGTCGACACCCCAGCGGTTGGCGATGCGGTCGACGAGGCCCATGCCGCGCCCGGACGTCTCGGTGACCCCGGTCTTGATGACCACGGGCAGGGCGCGTGACGAATCGCGGACCGCCAGTCTGAGTCGGCCCCCGTCCAGGCCGAGTGCCACACACAGCCAGGTGCAACCGGTGTGCCGGGCTGCGTTCCCGACCAGTTCCGAGACGATCAGCCGAGCATCTTCCAGCAGATCGAGACGGCCCCAATCGGTCAGCTTCTCCTGGACCAGGTGTCGGGCGCTCCTCGCCGACTCGGGGGCGCAGGGCATGTGCCGCATGCAGCGGCGGCGCCGCATGGTGGGCACGTCAAGTGCGGTTGTCACCGCAGCCCCTGGTGCCGCCGGAGCCACCGGCCGCGTTGGAGCTGCCATAGGCGGATCTCCGGTAGGAGCGCCCGGCTCTCGGCCGGGACATAGAGCGCGGTGCCCCTACCTGCCTCGTCGGTGTCGGCATGGATCAGGCCGCGCTTGGTGAGCAGCAGCGTCGTCATGGTCGTCAGGGCGGCCTCCGGTAGTCAGGGGCCGCCCGGCGCTCTTCCACGGAGCCGAGGGGATCGTTGTTTCCTCGCGCCGGGCGGCTGTTAGTCATTGAACGGCGCGGGCATGCCGTAGGAGAGGGGCCACGAAGGGGTGCATTTTCCACCAGGGGACCGCCAAGGGGGCCAGAATTGAGGTCATGTCAGCTATGAGCTAGGGGGCCGCAGGTGAGCGGTGTCAGCCTGGACGGGATCGGCCGACTGTTGCGGGAGATCCGCGAGGCGCATCCGAAGAAGACGCGCGCCGAGCAGGCCGCGTTAGTCGCCGCCGCAAGTGGCGAGTGGTGCGACTGGGAGACCATCAAGCGGTGGGAAACCGAGAAGCGAATTCCGCAGAAACCCTCGTACCAGGGGATCGCCGACGCCTACGGTCTGACCGTGGGCCAGGTGGCCGAGGCCGCCGCCGCCTCCCGGCGGTACCGGAGTGAGCGCAGCACGAAGGGCAACAGCGTGGACAGGCGGAAGTTCATCGGAGCAGGAATAGGAGCAGCCACCGGCCTCGTCGCGCTGCCCGGCATCGCACAGGCCCACGAGGGGATCACCGCCGCGCTCAGGTCATCCGGAGAGGGCGATCTCGCCTACTTGAAATCGGCGTTCGAGCGACACCGGGGTGGCTACCGTGGCCGGGCACCGGAGGCGGTGCTGGCCGAGATGATGGGCGATCTCGATCTGCTGGGTGAGGTGCTGAACCGCCCTCACCCGGCGCGTACCCGTGCGGACCTCGCCCGGACGGCAGCAGGCATTGCGGGCTTGGTGGCGATCGTCCAGCACGATCGCGGTGACCAGCGCGACGCCTACCGGTGGTTCGCCACCGCCGAGCAGGCCGCACGAGAGTCCGGTGATCAGCGGATGATCGCGTGGGTGCTGGCCCGGCATGCCATGGTCCCGCTCAACTACGGCGCCCCTGGGGCTGCCGCTCGGATCGCCGAGCAGGCTCGGCGGGAGGCGGGGAGCAGCCCGACGGCGGCCGGAGCACTCGCTGCAGCCGTCACAGCGCGGGCCCTGGCAGCCTCCGGCGACCGCGAAGCGGCCCGGCGAGCAGTGGACGACGTGCGGAATCTGGCGGAACGACTGGAGGGCGCCGAGGCGGCTGACACCTGGTTCGGCTACCCCGAGCAGAAGCACCACGTGCACCTGTCGCAGGCGTACACACTGCTGGGCGACACGGGCAGCGCCTACCAGGCACAGGAGGACGCCCTGGCGCTCACGGACTCTCCGTCGGTCATGGCGCGCGCCCTGCTGGCAGTGGACACCGCCAAGTGCCTGCGCGTCGACGGCGACCCGACCGGTGCGGCCGAGATGGCGTCCGGGGTGTGGGAGCGGCTGCCGGCCGCCTACCGTGAGGGCCTGATCCGATCCCGCACCGAGACGCTGCATCACCAGCTCACCGGTCGGCCATACGCGCTGCTCGGGGAGGCGCTGGCCAGCTAGCTGCAACGAGGTTACCGGGGGGCTATTGGACGGCTGCTTCGACCGTTCTCACCGCCACTCAATCGCCACACAGCACTCAGAAACAGGCCGCAATAGGCACGAAGAGTCAGCAAGCGATTACAGATCTACGAGACATGAAAAGGCCCCCTGACCTGCAAAGATACAGATCAGGGGGCCCTTCAAAAACCGGCGACGGAAGAGTCGGCCTGTACGCCGGGTTCTGTCACCCGGGTTGCTTGCGCGGCCCGGGGAGACGGCCATCCATCTAGGGCTGCCGTTGCCGACAGCCTCGTGCGGTCTACCCGCGAGCTCGGGCGAGCAGCCCTCGAACACTCGCGCACGGTGCCCGAGGGCACCGATCTTGACCTTGCTCCAGGTGGGGTTTACCTAGCCGGCCGGGTCACCCCGGTCGCTGGTGGTCTCTTACACCACCGTTTCACCCTTACCCACGCGCCGAAAGCGGTGGGCGGTCTGTTTTCTGTGGCACTGTCCCGCGGGTCACCCCGGGTGGGCGTTACCCACCACCCTGCTCTGTGGAGCCCGGACGTTCCTCGGCGGGTCAGGGACCCGTCGCGACCGCCCGGCCGGCTCTTCCGCCGTAGTGGTCATCGTAGCCGCTCGGGCGGAGCCTCCCGAACACCGGACCGGGCCGCCGGGGCCTCGCCGCCCAGGCGGGCGGCCACCCGGGCGGCGGTGCCGGTGGCCCAGGTGCCGGTGGTGAGCACGCCGAGGACCAGGATCGCGCCGCCGAGGCCGACCAGGATCCACCAGCCGGCGTGGCTGGCAGGGGCGAAGCCGGTGGCCACCGGGCCCACCACGGCCGAGGTCACGACCGTACCGATCACCGCCACGCCCAGCGACTGGCCCACCTGGCGGCTGGTCGAGGCGACGGCGGCGGCCACCCCCGCCTGGGAGCGCGGCATCCCGGAGACGGCGGCGTTGGTGATCGGCGCGTTGACCAGGCCGAAGCCGAAGCCGAACAGCGCGTACGCGGCCAGCAGCAGCGCGGCCGGGGAGTCCGCGGTCAGCCGGGTGAGCAGCAGGCCGCTCGCGGCCAGGCCCAGCCCGGCCACCATCAGCGGCAGGCGCGGGCCCCGACTGCCGACGATCCGTCCGGACAGCGGCGCGCAGACCAGCATCAGCCCGGCCATCGGCAGCGTCCACAGGCCCGCCTCGACCGGGCTGTAGTGCCGGACGTCCTGGAGGTAGAGGGTGTTCAGGAAGAGGAAGCCGCCGAGCGCCGAGAACGCGCAGACCGCGGTGACGGTGGCTCCGGCGAACGGCGCGCTGGCGAAGAACCGCGGGTCCACCAGCGGCTCGGCGACCCGCCGCTCCCAGAGCGGGAAGGCGATCAGCGCGGCCACCGCGGCCGCGGCGAGGGCCAGGATCATCGGCGAGGTCCAGCCGTTGGCCGGGCCCTCGATGATCGCGGCGGTGCCGCAGCCGAGCAGGACGACCATCAGCGCCTGCCCGACCGGGTCCAGTCGGCGCGGTCGCGGCGCGCGCGACTCGGGGACGTAACGGACGGTCAGCAGGATGGCGAGCAGCGCCACCGGAACGTTGATCAGGAAGATCGACGGCCAGCCGGCGCCGTCCACCAGGAAGCCGCCGAGCAGCGGGCCGAGCGCCATCGAGATGCCGACCACACCGCCCCAGACCCCGATCGCCCGGGCCCGTTCCTTCGGGTCGGTGAAGGTGTTGGTGATGATCGACATCGCCACCGGGTTGAGCATCGAGCCGCCCACCGCCTGCAGCGCCCGGAAGGCCACCAGCCACTCCAGGCTCGGCGCCAGGCTGCAGAGCAGCGAACCCAGCGCGAAGCAGGCCAGCCCGATCTGGAACACCCGGCGGCGGCCGAAACGGTCGGCCACCGAGCCGAACAGCATCAGCAGCGAGGCCAGCACCAGGGTGTAGGCGTCGATGATCCACTGGAGGCCGGAGGCCGGGGCGTCCAGGTCCTTCTGGATCGCCGGCAGCGCGATGTTCACCACGGTGTTGTCCAGGCCGACGATGAACAGGCTCAGGCAGCAGATGGCGAGGACCAGCAGCCTGCGGCGGCGGCCGGGGTCCGCGGCGGGGGGCGGGCCGGCGGGGGACGGGGCGGCGGGGGGTGTGGCGGCGGGAGGCTGAGGATCGGGCACGGACCGATCCTCCCACCCCCGGGGCGGGGGCGGGCGGTTCAGACAGCGGCGAAGCGGACCGTCCGGGTGGCCGGGTCGGCCGTGGTGAGGCGGACGTCGATCACCCGGCCCAGCGGGAGCGCGGGCCCGCCGCCGTTGCCGCCGGCGGCGTCGCAGCGGGCCCGGACGGCGGGCTCGCGCAGTTGGACGACGCCCGCGCCGGGCCGTTTGCCGTCCACCTCGATGACCACCGCGGGGAACTCCTCGCCCTCCCGGCCCACCAGCAGCTCGGCCTCCACCAGGTCCACGCAGGCCCGTTCGACCTCGGCCGCCCGCCGGTCCCCGCCCGCCATCAGCGCCGGCACGGTCGGCAGCGCCTCGCGCGCCCAGTCCGGCACGTCCTCCCCCGCCGCGACCGCCGCGCACACCTCCTGGGCGAAGCGGTCGCCGAGCCGGCGCAGCGGCGCGGTGCAGTGCGCGTACGGGGCGGCCAGCGCGGCGTGCCCCGGCTCGGCGGGGGCGGGCAGGCCGCGGGACTCGTCGAAGGCGTGGTAGCCGGCGCCGCGCAGCAGCCCGGTGCAGGCGTTCAGGAAGGCCGCGTTCAGCGGCACGTCCGGGTCCAGCGAGCGGATCAGCTCCGGGTACGGGACGGCCTGCGGCCAGTCGACGTCCAGCGCGGCGGCGATCCGGCGCAGCCGGTCGTACCCGGCGGCGGGAGCGGCGGGCAGGGTGCGCAGCAGGCCGACGCCCGCATCCAGCATCAGATCGGCCGCGGCCATGCCGGTGAGCAGCGAGATCTGGGCGTTCCAGCCGTCGGCCGGGCTCGGCGCGCGGTAGCCGAGGACGTAGCCGTGCAGGGTCTCCTCGACCTCCTGCTCGGGCACCGGCAGGCTGATCCCGCCCCGGGCGCGCTCCTGCTCCTCGCGCAGCCGGCCGACGGTGGCGAGCAGGGCGAGCTGTTCGTCGGCGCCGCCGAGGTCCACGGCGCGCTGGACGGCGGCGTAGTCCAGGCGGCGGTGGGAGCGGACCAGGGCGCGGCGCAGGTCGGCCAGCACGACGGCGCCGTCGGCGTCCAGGTCCAACTGCCAGAGCAGGGCCGGGCGGGGCTCGCCGGGCAGCAGGCTGGCGGCGTCCTCGGAGATCCGGGCGGGGTGCAGCGGGACGCGGTGGTCCGGGAAGTAGAGGGTCTCGATCCGGCGCCGGGCCTCGGTGTCGACGGCGCCGCCGGGGCGGACGAAGGCGGCGACGTCGGCGATCGCGTAGTGCACCCGGTAACCGCCGCCCTGACGGTGGCTGAGGTGCATGGCCTGGTCGAGGTCGCGGGAGCCCGGCGGGTCGACGGTGAACAGCGGCAGGTCGGTGGCGTCGTACTCCGGCAACCGGGGGTGCCCGGCCGCTTCCTCCGCCTCGGCGAGCACCGCCTCCGGCCACTCGGTGTGGATCTCCAGGCGGGTGCGGAGTTCGGTCAGCTCGATGTTGATCCGGGCGGAGTCGACGGCCTTGACGCGCAGTTTTCGGCGAGGCATGCAGGCCAGCGTAGGGCGAACCGGGTGATTCCGGGCGCAGGCCCCCGGCGCGTCCGCCCGGGGCCTGCGCCGGCCAGGACGACAGGGGCTGCGCCCGGGGTGGGGGTAAGGGCTCGTACGGTGGGGTCGGGTGTTGGTTCACGGAGTCGGGTGTCGGTTCACGGAGGGGATGCGGGCGATGGGCGGGGTCAGGGCGGCAGGGGTCGTGGTGTCGGCGGGGTTGGCGGTGACGGGGGCGCTGCACGCGCTGTGGGTGGTGACGCCGTGGCCGTTGCGGACGCCGGAGGAGTTCGCGGACACCGTGGTCGGGACGGGCGAGGGGGTGCCGTCGGCGGCGGCCTGTCTGACGGTGGCGGGGCTGCTGGGGACGGCCTCGTACCTGGTGGCGGCGGAGGCCGGGGTGCTGCCCGCGGTGGGTCCGCGGGGGTTGCGGCGGGCCGGGGTGCGGGTGGTGGCCGGGGTGCTGTCGGCGCGCGGGCTCGCCGGGCCGGTGGTGTTCGGGCGGCTGAGTGAGCGCTCGGCGCGGTTCCGGCGGCTGAACGTGCGGTACTACTCGCCCCTGTGCGTGGCGTTGGGAGCCGGGGCGGCCGCAGTAGGGTGGCGGGGTTCGTCCGCCACAAGCTGTTGAGGAGTCCGCTGTGCTGGTGCTGTTGCCTCCCTCGGAGGGCAAGGCCGCGTCCGGGGACGGCGAGCCGGTCGCGCTCGACGGGCTGTCGCTGCCGGGGCTGACGGCGGCGCGCGGCGCGGTGCTGGACGCACTGGTCGGCCTCTGCCGGGGCGACGAGGACACCGCCGCCGAGGTGCTCGGCCTCACCCCCGGGCTGCGCGGCGAGATCGCCAAGAACGCCGGCCTGCCCGCCGCCGGGGCCCGTCCGGCGGCCGAGGTGTACACCGGGGTGCTGTTCGACAACCTGGACCTGGCCACCCTGGACGCCGCCGCGTACGACCGCGCCGAGCGGGCGCTGCTGGTGTTCTCCGGCCTGTGGGGCGCGGTGCGGATCTCCGACCGGATCCCGTCCTACCGCTGCTCGATGGGCGTGAAGCTCCCCGGGCTGGGGGCGCTCGGCGCGTACTGGCGGGGCGCGACGGCCGCCGTGCTCCCGGAGGTGGCGGACGGGCTGGTGCTGGACCTGCGCAGCTCCGCGTACGCCGCGGCCTGGAAGCCGGCCGGTGAGGTGGCCTCCCGGACGGCGACCGTCCGGGTGCTGCAGGAGCGCGACGGCAAGCGGAGCGTGGTCAGCCACTTCAACAAGGCCACCAAGGGCCGGCTGGTGCGGGACCTGCTGGTCGCCGGGGCCGAGCCGAAGACCCCGTCCGAGCTGATGGACGCGCTGCTGGAGCTGGGCCACCGGGTCGAGCTGGCGGCGGAGGGCACGGCGCGCAAGCCGTGGCAGCTGGACGTGGTGGTCACCGAGGTGCACTGACCCCCCGGATGGGGAGGGTCAGCGCAGGTGCGAGCTGTCGTTGAGCAGCCGCAACGAGGCGTTGCCGTCCGCGTAGTACTGGACGGCGCAGATCGAGGCGGCGGACAGCTCCATCCGGTACATCGAGTCCGGCGGGGCGCCGAGCGCCAGCCGGACCAGGGTCTTGATCGGGCTGACGTGCGAGACCACCAGCACCGTCTTCCCCGCGTACCGGGCGAGGATCTTGTCCCGGGCGACGCCCGCCCGGTGGGTGAGGGTGGTGAAGCTCTCGCCGCTGCCGGTCGGCTTGGCCTTGGCCGAGCCCAGCCAGGCCGACAGGTCGTCCGGGTAGCGCTCCTGCACCTCGGCGAAGGTCAGGCCCTCCCAGTCGCCGAAGTCGACCTCGCGCAGCCCGTCCTCGTACCGGACCTCCAGGCCGAGCCTGGCGGCGACGATCTCGGCGGTCTGCCGGGTACGGCGCATCGGGGAGGCGACGACCGCCTGGATGCTGCCTCGCGCGGCCAGCGCCTCGGCGGCCCGCTCCGCCTGCCAGCGGCCCTTCTCGGACAGCTCGGGGTCGGTGCCGCCGCTGCCGGAGAAGCGCTTCTCCGGGGTGAGCGGGGTCTCGCCGTGGCGCAGCAGGACGAAGGTGGTCGGGGTGCCGAGGTCGGCGGGGGCGGCCCAGCCGGCCTTGGGGGCGGGGGGCTTCGGCACCGGCTGCTCGACCGCGGCCGCAGCTTCGGCCGCTGCTGCGGGCCTGGGCTCCCACTGGCGTCCGTCGCGGCCGGCGTCCATCGCCTCGTTGGCCAGCTTGTCGGCGTCCTTGTTCTTCTCGCGCGGGATCCAGGTGTAGCTGACCCGGCCGCGCGGGAAGACCGTGCGCGCCTCGGCGGCGAGCGGCTGCATGTCGGGGTGCTTGATCTTCCAGCGTCCGGACATCTGCTCGACGACCAGCTTGGAGTCCATCCGGACGTCCACGGAGGCGTCCGGGTCGAGCTCGCGGGCCGCCTTGAGGCCGGCGATCAGACCCCTGTACTCGGCCACGTTGTTGGTGGCGTGGCCGATGAACTCGGCGGCCTCGGCGACGAGCTGCCCGGTGTCGGCGTCCCGGACCACCGCGCCGTAGCCGGCCGGCCCCGGGTTGCCCCGGGACCCGCCGTCCGCTTCGACGATGAAGCGCGCCGCCACCGGATCAGGCGCCCGAGTCGGCGGTGCGGACCAGGACCCGCCCGCAGTTCTCGCAGCGGACGACCTTGTCGGCCGGCTCGGCCTTGATGGCGTTCAGCTCGGTGATCGAGAACTCGGTGCGGCAGCCCTCGCAGCGGCGCTGGTAGAGCCGGGCCGCGCCGACGCCGCCCTGGGTCTCGCGCAGCTTGGTGTACACCTTCAGCAGGTCGGCCGGGATGACGGCGGCGACGGTCTCGCGGTCGCGCTTGACCTTGTCGGCCTCGCCGTCGATCTCGGCGAAGGCGGCGTCGCGGCGGCCCTCGGCCTCGGTGAGGACGACGGTGGAGTGCTCCAGGCGGGCGGACAGCTCCTCGACCCGGGTGTTGGCGCTCTCCTGGCGCTCCATGATCTCCAGCACGACCTCCTCGAGGTCGCCCTGGCGCTTGGCCAGCGAGCCGATCTCGTGCTGGAGGTTCTCCAGGTCCTTCGGCGAGGTGATCGCGCCGGAGTCCAGGCGCTGCTGGTTGCGGGCGGCCCGGGCGCGGACCTGCTCGACGTCCTGCTCGGCCTTGGCCAGCTCGCGGGCGGTGTCGCCCTTCTGGGCCTCGGCGGCGACGACGAGGTCCTTGAGCGCGGTGTGGTCGGCGGTGGCCTTGTCGATCTCGGCGTGCTCGGGCAGGCTCCGACGCCGGTGGGCCAGCTGGTCGAGCTTCGAGTCGAAGGCCTGGAGGTCGAGCAGGCGGATCTGGTCGGCGGGCGCGGCGTTCAAGGGGAAAGCTCCTGTGAATCGGGTCAGGCGGTGAAGGACATGGGGGCGTGCGCGGTCCACGGGTCGGTGACCCGGTGGGAGACCTTGGTCTCCACGGCCCAGCCGTGCTGGTCGGCGACGGCCCGCAGGGCGCGCTCGGCCAGGCCGAGCCAGGGCCACTCGGTGGCCCAGTGGGCGGCGTCGACCAGCGCGACCGGCGCGGCCTCGGTGGCCTCGGAGGCCGGGTGGTGGCGCAGGTCGGCGGTCACGTAGGCGTCCACGCCGGCCGCCCGTACGTCGGCGAAGAAGCTGTCGCCCGAGCCGCCGCACACCGCCACCCGGCTGATCAGCCGGTCCGGGTCGCCGGAGACGCGCACGCCGGTGGCGGTCGCGGGCAGGCCGGCGGCGACCTGCGCGGCGAAGGCCGACAGCGTCAGCGGGGGCTCCAGCAGGCCGATCCGGCCGGTGCCGCGACGGCCCAGCGGGTCGGTCCGGTCCGGCACCAGCGGGCCGGTGACCCGCAGGCCGACGGCCTCGGCCAGCGCGTCCGAGACGCCGGGGTCGGCGTGGTCGGCATTGGTGTGGGCGACGTGCAGCGCGATGCCGTTGGTGATCAGGCTGTGCACCACCCGGCCCTTGAAGGTGGTCGCGGCGACGCTGGTGGTGCCGCGCAGGTACAGGGGGTGGTGGGTGACCACCAGGTCGGCGCCCCACTCCACGGCCTCGTCGACGACCGCCTGGACGGGGTCGACGGCGAAGAGCACGCGGCTGACCTCGGTCTGAGGGTCCCCGCAGACCAGGCCGACGGCGTCCCAGGACTCCGCCCACTGCGGGGGGTAGACCTCTTCGAGCGCGGTGATGACGTCGGACAGTTTCGGCACCTGTCGAGACTACCGTGCGCGCGGGGCCGCCCGGGCCTCGGCCGTTCGGGGGACGGGGGCGGGGCGGGGGCGGGGCGGGGCCGGATGGCGTTCGGACGGGCGTGGAACGGCGTTCGGACGGTGGCCGGACGGCGTTCGGACCGCGGCGGGACGGCTTTCGGACGCGGGTGCCGTGGACGTACGGATGCGCGTCAACCCGGCGCGGGGGGACGTCGACCTGCGGCGGATGCGCCCGGAGCGCCGTACGCGGGCCGCGCGCGCCCGTACGCCGGGCGCCCGTTACTCACAGCAGGGTTCTCGTACGAATTCGAAACCGCCCCCTGATCACCCTTACGAGTGAAGTGACCGGCTCTGCGTTGAGGGTTCGGATTTCTCGAAACTAACTTCAGTCCTGCGAACGGGAGTTGCCCTGGCTGCCTCGACCGAACGGTCCCCGACCGAACGGACGGAGGCCCGATCGAGGACTCCCGTCCCGGAGCGGGACTCCCGCTCCTCCCGAGGAAACCGATCAGGCCGGGCCGTCGCGCCGCGGATGCCGAGCAGGGGCATCCGCGGCCCGGGCGGCCGAAACGAAGGGGTGTGGCGACGGATGAGGGCGGACACATCCCTTCGTACGGCCGGGGGCCGGGGATCGGCGGGCCACGGACCGGATGCGGCCGGTGGGTGGCCGGAGGCGACGCGGACGGCCCTGGCCGGTGCCGGGGGCCGGGGAGACGACGGCGACTGGGACGTCACCGTCGGGGGCTTCTGGTGCACGGCCAGGCCGTCCGTGTCCGCACCGTTACCGGCGCAGGGGTGGAAGCTCCACGTCAGCGCCGCCTCGGTGGTCGGCGGGGAGGTGCTCGCGGCGGTGGCCCGGGTGCTCGCCGCGGACCCCTGCAGCTTCAAGTTCGCCGCCGCCGAGGAACGGCTGCGCGAACTCAACTCCCGCAACAGCGACCGCGGTTCGGCGGGAAAATTCATCACCGTCTACCCGACGGACGACGCGCAGTTCCAGCGGCTGGCGGCCGCACTGGACCGGGTGACGGCCGGGCTGCCCGGGCCGGTGGTGCTCTCCGACCGGCCGTACCGGCCCGGCAGCCGGGTGCACTACCGCTACGGCGTGTTCGCGGCCCGGGCGGAGCTCGGCAATGACGGGGAGTACCGCTCGGTGCTGCGCGGGCCCGGTGGGGAACGGGCCGAGGACGTGCGCGGGGGGTCGTACCGGGCGCCGGGGTGGGCGCGGGATCCGTTCGCCGCGCCCGCTGCGCCCGGCGTTCCCGCTGCGCCCGGCGGGCCCGTCGTGCCCGCTGCGCCCGGCGGGCCCGTCGTGCCCGCTGCGCCCGGCGGGCCCGTTGCTCCCGTCGCCCCGGGGCGGCGCAAGGGCGGGGTGCTGCTGGCCGGACGGTACGCGGTGACCGCCGCCGTCCGACACGGCGCCAAGGGCGGGGTGTTCCTCGGGCGCGAGGCGGCGAGCGGCGCGGAGGTCGTGGTCAAGCAGGCCCGCGCGCACATCGAGGTCGACCGCGCCGGGACCGACGCCCGCGACGCGCTGCGGCACGAAGCCGCCCTGCTGGCCCGACTGGACGGGCAGGGGCTGGTGCCGCGCGCCGTCGAACTGATCGAACAGGACGACTCCGTCTTCCTGGTGCAGGAACGAATCGCCGGGCAGCCGCTCGGCTCCTGGGTCGCCGCCCGGCTACGGCGCGACGGCAGCCCCGACGTCGACTGGGCCGAGGCCGGACCGGTGGTGCACGGGCTGCTCGACCTGGTCGAGCGGGTGCACGGCCAGGGGCTGGTGCTGCGCGACCTCTCCCCCGGCAACGTGATGGTCCGGCCGGACGGCAGCCTGCGGCTGATCGACCTCGAACTCGCCGCCGAGACCGGCCGCCGGGCCGGCACCGCCGGCACCCCCGGCTACCGCGCCCCCGAACAAGGACGGCTCGCCCTCGCGGGCTCCTGCACCGCCGACCCGGCCGTCGACCTGTACGCCCTCGGCGGGCTGCTCTTCCTGCTCGCCACTGGGCACGACCCGCTGCTGCCGGAGGACCTCCCGCGGGCCCGCCCGGTCGCCGAGCGCCTCGGCCGCTGGCTCGCCCTCGCGGCCCGATCCGGGGCGACGGCGCGGCGGCTGGCACCGGTGGTGCCGGGACTGCGGGCGGAGGAACCGGAGCTGCGCTGGAGTGTGGCGCGGGCCCGGGAGGCGCTGGGCGGCTCCGCCCGCCGGCCGGGATCCGAGCCGGCCGTTGTGGTCGCTCCGCTGTGGCACGCCGGTGCGGCGCCGGGCGCAGGCGCCGACGGCCCGCTCCTCGATCGGTTGCTGCACGACGGCCTGCGGCACCTCGCCGCCACCGCGACGCCGGAGCGGTCCGACCGGCTGTGGCCCGTGGTGCCCGCCGGGGAGCGGACGGATCCGTGCAATGTGCAGCACGGCGCCGCGGGTGTGCTCGCCGTGCTGGCGCGGGCGGTTGCGACGGAGGGGCTGCCGGCCGGGGTGCGGGCGGAGGCCGCGCGGACCGCCCGTACCGCCGCGGCCTGGATCGAGCGGCGGGTCGCCGTCGAACCGGTGGTGCTGCCCGGGCTGCACTTCGGACGGTCGGGGACGGCGTGGGCACTGCTGGACGCCGCCCGTGCGCTGGGCGACCCGGCGGCGGCCGAGCGGGCCGCCGTACTCGCCCGACGGGTCGCCGTCGAGTGGCCCAACCCCGATGTGTGCCACGGCGCGGCGGGGGCCGGCTTCGCCCAACTCCGCTTCGCCGACGACGCTTTCGCCCATGAGGCTTTCGACGAGGCCGCTTTCGACGAGGCCTTCCGCCGGAGCCACGGCTTCGCCGAGCGGGCCGACCGCTGCGCCCGCGCCCTGCTCGGCGCCGCCCGGCGGGAACCGTACGGGACGGTCTGGCCGGTGCCGGCCGACTTCGACTCGGCGCTCGCCGGGATCACCCACCTCGGCTTCGCGCACGGCGTGGCGGGCGTGGGCGCCTTCCTCCTCGCCACCGCCGGGGCGACCGGCGACCGCGCCCTGCGGGAGGCCTGCACGGCGGCCGCCGTCGAGGCGGGGCGGACGCTCGGCGCGACCGCGCGGTGGAGCGGAGGCGACACCGAGGACGACAACGAGGACGACAACGGGGGTGCCGGCAGGGGCGGCAGCGGGGGCGGCACCGCCCAGGCCTGCGCCTGGTGGCCGCAGAGCGCGGCCGACCCGGGGCACATCCGACTCTCGCACTGGTGCAGCGGTTCGTCCGGCGCGGGCAGCTTCCTGCTGCGGCTGTGGCGGGCGACCGGCGACGCCGAGGCGCTGCGCCTCGCCCGGGCCGCCGGTCGGGCTGTGCTGGCCGGGCGCTGGCACAGCGGGGTGAGCGCCTGCCACGGACTGGCCGGCGACGGCGAGTACCTGCTGGACCTCGCCGAGGCCACGGACGATCGCGAATTCCGCTCCGGTGCGCATGAGTTGGCGCGACTGATCGCGGCCAGGGCCGCCCTGCGCGACGGCCTGCTGGTCCTGCCCGACGAGACCGGGACGGGCTGCGCCGCCGCCTACGGCACCGGCACCGCGGGACCGTTGGCCTTCCTGCTCCGACTCCGCCACGGCGGCAGCAGGCTCTGGCTGGACCCGGTCACCCCCTCCCGCCGCCAACTCCCCTGCGGCGCCGACGGGGTGAGCGGGGAATGAACACGGCCACCCGCACCACCACCCGGGCGCTGCGCCGGCTGAGCTTCTCCTTCGCTGCCGACGGCAGCCACGCGGCCTGCCTGGCCGCGGCCGCCGACAGCGGCTGGTACGTGGAGAGTTGGCGGCTCCCGTCGGACGACTCCCCGGCCGCGCCCGCCGCGCTGCCGCTGACCGGCAACCGGTCGGAGCAGCTGCGCTCGCAGCTGGTCGCGCTGCCCGACGGCTCGGTCCTGGTCTGTCGGCACGACGGCGAACGGCACGACCTGGTCCGCCTCTCGTACGGCGAGAACGGCACCATGGAACAGCAGTTGGCCACGCTCCGGATGCCGGGCCTGCGCCTGCTCCCGCTCCCGGTGCCGCCCGGCGCGGACCCGCACACGCCGGTGGCGATCGCCCTGGGCACGGACACCCGTCCGGCGACCACCGCCTGGCTGGTCCGAACGGACGGCAGCGACCCCGTCCAGGTCGCCGAGATCCCCGGCCTGCACGGCGGCGGCGCCTGGCTGGACCACTCGGGCACGCTGCTCGCGCTGGACCGGGTGGCCGGCGGGCTGGTCCGCAGCGTGGTGCTGGACCTGCGCAGCGGCACCACCACCCCGCTGCTGGAGATCGGCGAGCACAGCAACGACCGGCTGGTGCTGTTCGACCCCGACAGCCGCTTCGCGATGGTGCGCAGCGACGCACCCGGCACCGACCGGCTCGGCTGGGGCGTGCTGGGCGGCGGGCAACCGCTGCGGTTCCCCGAATGCCTGCACGTCACGGGCATGTTCCTGCGCCCGGTGGCGCTGCGGCAGGCCGCGGACGGCCCTCGGGTCGCGGTGCAGATCGACCACGGCGCCGGGTCGGCGCTCGCCCTGTGGCGGCCCGCCGTCGGACGGCTGGACCCGCTGCCGGTGCCGCCCGGGCGGCTCGGCGCGGTCGGGCGCTGGGACGCGGCGGGGCTGCGGATCCCGTACTCCTCGCCCGACCACCCGGCGGCGCTGGCCACCCTGGACGTGGACGCCCTGCTGGCGCACGGCCCGGCCCCCGCCGGAACGGCCCCCATCCCGCTGCCGCTCCAACTCGCCCCGCTCGGCTCGGGCCTGCCCGGACCGTGGCGGGACACCGTACTGCCCTGGCAGCCCGGCGCGCCGCGCCCCACCCGCACCCCGCCGGCCGGCTGGCGTCTGGACGGCAGCACCCAGCCCGGCGACGGCAACCGCTGGCATCCCGCACAGAGCCTCGAACTGGCGGGCCCGGCAGGCCCGTTGGAGGCCCTGGTGTACGGGGGTGACGCCTGGCTGAGCAGCCCGCACCTGGTCCTGGCCCTGCACGGCGGCCCCGCGGACGCCTGGCGACTGGAGTTCGACCCGGCGCTGCAACGGATGGCCGCCGAGGGCCTGGCGGTGGTCGCGCCCAACCAGCGCGGCTCCACCGGCTACGGAGTGCCGCACGCGCTGGCCATCCGGGGCGCCTGGGGCGGGCCCGACCTCGACGACGTGCTGTACCTGCTGGACGGCATCGCCGGGCAACGTGCGGCCCTCGGCCTGGAACCGCCCGCCCTGTTCGGGGTCAGCTACGGCGCCTTCCTGGCCCTGCTGGCGGCGGCGCACGCGCCGGCCGAACAGGTCGCCCGCTGCGCGGTGGTCGCGCCGTTCCTGTCCGGCGCCCGACTGCTGGCCGAAGCGGCGCCCCCCGTAAGGGCGTTGACCACCCGGCTCGGCGGCGGCGAGCCGATCCTGGACGCCCGCGGCCCGCGCGACGTGCTCCAGCTCGCGCACCGGCTGAGCGCGCCGCTGCTGGTCGTGCACGGGAACCGGGACGAGGTCGTCCCGGTCAGCCAATCCCGCTCACTACGGCACGAGTTGCTGCGAATCGGCCGGGTCGAGGGCGCGGACTTCCGGTACGTGGAGGCGGCCGGCTCCGGACACGAGGTGCTCGCCGAGGAGGGCGCCGCCGTGCTGCACGAACTGCTGGCCGCGTTCCTGCGGACCGGCCGGCCGGGCTGATCCCGCCCGGCCGCTCACAGACTCCCGGGCCCGTCGAGGCCCGGGGCACCACCCCGGTGCGGCGGATGGAGGCCGCCCGGGGATCAACACCCGACGCCCGCAGGCAGATCGCGGCGGGCGCATCCCAAGGGGAGGACCCGATCATGGAGAACATGGTGGACTTCGAGACCGACCTCGCGGCGCTGCAGGACCTGCCGGAGACCGAGTCCGTCGAGCTGACCGGCCACGGCAGCGGCTGCCAGTACACCTGTCTCATCCTGACCTGCCTGATCTTCACCAACAGCTGATCCATCGGCTGAGGCAACGGCTGAGGCAACGGCTCAGCCATCGGCTGATCAGGAGTGACCCACGGGTGCCGCCCTCGCCTGTCCGGACAGGCGAGGGCGGCACCCGCCTTCTCGCCCACCTTCTCAGGCACCCTCTCAGACGTGCTTCCAACTCAGCTACGGGAGAACGGACTTGCCCCGCCGACCCACCGGATGGGCCCTCGCACTCGGCATCGCCCTGCCGGTCGAGGCCGCCACCACCCTCGCGCTGCCCGCCGTCCTCGCCGGGGCCGTCGACACCGTCCTCGCCCACCGGAGCGGGGCCGCCCTCGCCCTGCCCGCCCTCCTGCTGCTCACAGCCGCCGCCGCCGACGCCACCGCCGCGGCCGCCGGCCCGGCCTGCTCCGCCGAGGCCACCGCCGCCCTGCGCGGGCGCCTGCTCCACCACCTGTTCGCCCTCGGCCCCGGCGGCCGCCTGCACGGCGGCCCACCGCCCGGCGACCTCGCCGCCCGGCTCCTCGGCTCGGCGGGCGACGCGGGCGGCCGGCTCCCCGCCGTCCTCGGCGCGGCCACCGCACTGCTCACCTCGATCGGCGCGGTCCTCGGACTCGCCGTGCTGTCGCCGTGGCTGGCCCTCGCCTTCTTCGCGGGCGTGGTGCCCGGCGCGGTGCTGATCCGGCTCTTCCTGCGCCAGGCCGGACCGGTGTTCGCCCGCTACCAGGAGGTGCAGGCCGAACTCGCCGCCCGGCTCAGCGGCGCCCTCACCGGACTGCGCAGCATCCACGCGGCGCGCGCGGAACACCGCGAAGCCGCCCGGGTGCTGGCCCCGCTCCCGGAACTCTCCGCGGCCGGACACGCGCTCTGGGCCGCCCAGCGGCGCACCGCCTGGCAGGCCACCCTGCTGATCGCCCTGGTGGAGGTCGCGGTGCTCACCACCGCCGGGGCCCTGCTCGCCGACGGCGCCCTCGCCCCCGGCGCGCTCGCCGCGGCGGCGGGCTGGGCGGCGCTCGGCGCGGGGCTCTTCGAGCAGGTCGAGTCCCTGGTCGGGGTCGCCCACGCGCGTGCCGGCCAGGCCCGGGTCGACGAGCTCCTGGCCCTCGCCCCGGCCCCGGCCGGCACGGCGGCCCTCCCGGCGGGCGGGCCCGGGGAGGTCACGCTGCGGGGCGTGGTGGTGCGCGACGGAGAACGGGTGCTGCTCGGCCCGCTCGACCTCACCGTCCCCGGCGGCCGTACGGTCGCCCTGGTCGGACGCTCCGGCTCCGGCAAGTCCCTGCTCGCCGCACTGCCCGGGCGGCTGCGCGACCCCGACGAGGGGGCCGTACTGATCGACGGCGTCCCGGTGGGCGCCCTGTCCCCCGCCGACCTGCGGGAGGCGGTCGGCTACGCCTTCGCCCGACCCGACCTGGTCGGCCGAACCGTCCGCGACGCACTCGCCGGAGCGGGCCCGGCCGAAGCCGCGGCCGCATGCGCGGACGGCTTCCTGGCCCGGCTCCCCCGCGGCTGGGACACCCCGCTGGACGAGCTCCACCTCTCCGGCGGCGAACTCCAACGCCTCGGCCTCGCCCGACTGCTGGCCCGCCCCACCCGCGTCGTCATCCTCGACGACGCCACCTCCGGCCTGGACCTCGCCACCGAGTACCAGGTCACCGAGGCCCTCGACCGCGCCACCCACGGCCGCACCCGGCTGGTCATCGCCCACCGCACCACCGTCGCCGCCCGCGCCGACCTCGTCGCCTGGCTGGACGGTGGCCACCTCCGCGCCCTGGCCCCCCACACCCAACTCCTCACCCACCCCGACTACCGCGCCGCCCTCGCGACCACCACCCTCCAAGCAGCCACGGCCTGACCCGCCCCCGGGCTCCCGAAGTCGACTTCCCACCCAAGGCCCCCACGCCGATCGCACCGGGCCGGGCCGTCACCGCCGACCCGGGAAATGTGCGGGCCCAACAAACCCCACACCACAACGCGTGCTGCACCGAAGGCCGGCCCGATCGACGTCTCGCGCACACCGCTTAGCCGTACGCGGGAAGTCGGCCCGGCCGACTTCCCGTCCTCCTAGAAGGCCGACTGGATCGACTTCCATGCGACTCACCTCGAACCATGCCAGCACCAGCACCGACGCCGGCACCGACGCCGACGCTGAAAGTCGGCGGGGCCGACTTTCCGTGCAACCGCCGAGCCGGGCGGGCCACCGTGCGAGGGGTCGGCGGCGGACGAGGCGGGTGGGGTCGTCGTCGCCTGGAGGTCGCCGGGAGCCGGGAGTGTCTGCGCCCGGAGGTCGGCGGGGGCCGGGGGTGTCGGGGCGGCCCGGCGCGGGGGCGCCCGGGTGGGGGTTGTGGATGGGGGAGGTGCGGGGGACGCGGGCCGCGTTGGTGGGGTTGCTCGTGTGGTCGGGGGTGGAGGCGGTGCCGCCGTTGGTGTCCGGGTTGTTCGTGTCGGCCGCGGTCGATCAGGGGTTCCTGGCCGGGCGGCCGGGGGTCGGGGTGGCCTGGCTGGGTGGGTTCGGGGCGGCGATGGGGGTCCGGGCGTACGCGGCGCGGGCCGGGTTCCCGTACCTCGCGGGGGTGGTGGAGCCGTTGCGGGACGCCTTGGTCGAGCGGGTGGTCCGCGGTGCGCTGGCGCGGCCGGCGGCGGATCCGGCGGCGGTCGCCCGGCTGACCGAACAGGTCGAGTCCGCACGGCAGTTGACCGCGACGCTGCTCCGCACGCTGCGCGGGGTGGGGGTGACGCTGGTCGCCGCGCTGGTCGGGCTGGCGCTGCTGGCACCGGTGGTGCTGCCGTTGGTGCTGGTGCCGCTGCTGGCGGCCGGTCTGCTGTTCGTGCGGCTGCTGCGGCCGATGGCGGCCGGGCGGCAGGCCGTCGTGCTGGCCGAGGAGCGGCTCGCCGCCGAGGCCGGGCGCGCGCTGCGCGGGCTGCGCGATGTGCAGGCGACGGGCTCCGGGGAGGCGGTGGCCCGGGCGCTGACCGGGGCCGCGCGGGAGAGCGCCGCAGCCTCCCGCGCGCTGGGCCGGGCGTCGGCCCTGCGGGCCCTCGTGGTGGCACTCGGCGGGCGACTGCCGGTGCTGGCCGTCCTGGCGGCCGCGCCGTGGCTGCTGGCGCGCGACGCCCTGACGGCGGGCGAACTGCTCGGTGTCGCCACCTATCTCCTCCAGCAACTCGATCCGGCGGTAAGGACGTTGGCGGGCACGGTCGGCGGCTGGCTGCTCAACCTCGCCGTGGTCCTGGACCGCCTGGCCGCGGCAACCGCCGGAACCGATACACCAGCCGGCACCGGCAGCGCACCACCCGGTGTCCCACCCGGCGTTCCACCCGGTGTCCCACCCGGCGTTCCACCCGGTGTCCCACCCGGCGTTCCACCCGGCGTCCCGCTCGGCGAGGTACGGCTGACCGGACTGCGCTACGCCCACGCCCCCGGTGCCACGCCCGTACTGGACGGGGTGGACGCGGTGTTCCGGCCCGGGGAGCACGTGGCGGTGGTGGGGCCGAGCGGGGTGGGGAAGTCGACGTTGGCGGGGCTGCTGGCGGGCTTGGCGACACCGACGGCGGGGGCCGTACTGGTGGGCGGCGGCATGCGCGGGGTGGTGCTGCTGCCGCAGGAGGCGTACGTGTTCCCGGGCTCGGTGTGGGAGAACCTGACCTGGCTGGCCCCGGGCGCGTCCGAGCCCGAGGTCGCGGAGGCCGTCGGGCGACTGGGGGCGGACGGGGTGGTGGCGCGGCTGGGCGGGTTGGCCGGCCCGCTGCGCGATCCGGGCGAACTGTCGGCCGGGGAGCGGCAGTTGCTGGCACTGGTGCGGACGTATCTGGCGGCTTCGCCGGTGGTGGTGCTGGACGAGGCGACCTGCCACCTGGAGCCGGCCGCGGAGGAGCGGGTGGAGCGGGCGTTCGCCGAGCGGCCGGGGACGCTGGTGGTGGTCGCACACCGGATCAGTTCGGCGTTGCGGGCGGACCGGGTGCTGTTGCTGGACGGCGGTCACGGGGTACTGGCCCGGCACGGCGACCTCCAGGTGCTGTCGCCGTTCTACCGCGAACTCGTCGGTCACTGGTTGGGTTCGACGACCGGCCCCGGGGCCGCGGGCGGGACGGGACTCGCCTCATGAGGTCGATAGGATCTCGTCCGTCCCGGCCGTTATGGTGGCCGGGGCACGGGCCGCGATCACCGGCTGTGGGCGCGTACCGAGCGCCCGATCGGGGACCCGACCGTGTGCCGCAGGCGCCGGACGGGCGCCGACGACCCGCACCCTCGCACGGAAGACGATTCTCATGTCCGACACCCTCACCGACACCACCGGCTCCGCGGTCAACGGGTCCGACGCCGACGAGAAGACGGCCGAGTACTCCTCGCACGGTCGCCACCGCGGCGGCTCGGCCGCCGACGACACCCCCGGGGCGGACCCGCACGGCCGCCACCGCGCGGCCGGCGCCCGGGGCTGATCCGGGCAGCACGCCGACACACCCCGCGAGGGCCCGCCGAGGATGCTCCCCGGCGGGCCCTCGCACGTCTCCCGGCGGACCCGACCGCTTCAGGTCAAGGCGTCAGGAGTCCAGCGAGACCACCGTCCGCAGCGCCTCGCCGCTGCGCATCTGGGTGATCGCCCGGTTCACGTCGGCCAGCCCGACCCGGTGGGTGATCATCCCGTCGAGGTCGATCCGCCCGGCCCGCCAGAGGTCCACGACGAGTCCGATCGTGCGGGCGACCGGCGCCCCGCCGTACAGCGAGGGCAGCAGCCGCTTCTCGTTGAAGAACAGCTCCCCCATGGTGAATTGGGCGAGGTCGTCCTGCGCGCCCGCGCCGATGACGACGACGGCGCCGCCGCGCCGGGCCACGTCGTAGCCGGCCCGGACGGTGGCCGCGCGGCCGACCGCTTCGAAGACGTAGTCGAAGCCGCCGCCGGCCAACCCCTTGGCGAACGGCTTGAGTTCCTCGGGGGCGATGGCCTCGGTGGCCCCGAAGGCGAGGGCCCGTTCGCGGCGCGAGGCGACCGGGTCGACGACGGTGATCCGGGCGGCGCCGCAGACCCGGGCGCCCTGGACGGTGGCCACGCCGACGCCGCCCGCGCCGATCACCGCGACCGAGGAACCGGGCTCGACCCGGGCGGTGTTGACGGCGGCGCCGATGCCGGTGGTCACGCCGCAGCCGATCAGGGCGGCGGCCTCGTACGGGAGGTCGGCGGGCACCTTGATCACCGCGTCGGCGGCGACCACCACCTCCTCGGCGAAGGCGCCGGTGCCGTAGAAGCCGGAGGCCTCGGTGCCGTCGTCGGCGAGCCGGAAGCCGGGGGCGCCGAGCCGCCGCAGGCTGGCGATGCAGAGGTGGCCGCGGCCGTGCTCGCAGTGGGCGCAGCGTCCGCAGGGGGCCATCCAGCAGAGCACCACGCGGTCGCCGACGGCGATGCCGGTGACGCCTTCGCCGACCTCGACGACGTCCCCGGCGCCCTCGTGCCCGGGGACGAACGGCGCGGGCTGCGGCAGGACGCCGCTCATCGCGGAGAGGTCCGAGTGGCACAGGCTGGCGGCGCGCATCCGGACCCGTACGGTGCCCGGGCCGAAGCCGAGCGCCGTGACGTCCTCGCGGACGTCGAGGGTGTCCTGGCCGGTCTTGTGCAGGACGGCTGCGCGCATGGGGCTGCTCCCGGTGTGCCGCGGGTCAAGGGTCGGGGCGATTCTGGCACGGCCGCCGGCCACCGACTAGAACGCGTTCCAGAACGGCGCGGGGGCGGCGAGGAGGCTCACCGGATCCGGGCCGAGGAGCGCGGACGGCCCCGGGTCGGCCGCGCCCGGAACCGCCGGACCGAGGACGCCCCCGCACCGCCCGCACCGGAGTTGCTCTGGGACCGGGTGCGCGAGCACATCGCCGCCGTCCCCGCCGTCGAGCACGAGCGGCTGCTGCGGCTCAGCGCCCGCGACCGGTGCGCCGTGGACGGCTCGCACCCGCCGACCCACCTGCGGATCGCGCTGGCCGAGCGTGCCGGGGACGGGGGCGCGGCCGTCACCGCCACCGCCGCCGAGGCCGCGGCGATCGCCGCCGAGCTGGCCCCGTACCGCGCCCGGATCGCCGCCGACCTCCTGGCCGGCTGACGGCACCGGCCCGACGGCACCGGCTGACAGCGCCGGCTCACGGCACGAACCGACCTCCCGGCAGCCGCCCCGCTACCGTCGAGTAGGGTCCGAGCACGTCCGTCCGCCGCCCGAACCCTAGGAGCACCCCCATGTCCGACCTGCTGGAGGGCGCCCGCCCGGCGCCGGAGGTGCTGGCGGCGTTCGAGGCGGCCACCGGGTTCATGCCGGTGGACGAGGGCCTCGCGCTGTACGCGGCGGCGGTGGCGGCGGCCCGGCGCACCGGGCTGCCGGTGCTGGAGATCGGCACCTACTGCGGCCGCTCGGCGGTCCTGCTGGCCGCCGCGGCCCGGGAGGCCGGGACGGTCGCGCTGACCGTGGACCACCACCGCGGCTCGGAGGAGCAGCAGCCGGGCTGGGAGTACCACGACCCGACCCTGGTGGACCCGGAGGTCGGGCGGATGGACACCCTCCCCCGGTTCCGCCGCACCCTGCACGCCGCGGGTCTGGAGGAGCACGTGGTCGCGCTGGTCGGCCGCTCGCCGCAGATCGCCGCGCTGTGGGGACGCCCGCTGGCGCTGGTCTTCATCGACGGCGGGCACACCGACGAGCACGCCACCGGCGACTACGAGGGCTGGGCGCCGCACCTGGCCCCGGACGGCCTGCTGGTCGTCCACGACGTGTTCCCGGACCCGGCGGACGGCGGCCAGGCGCCCTACCGGGTGTACCTGCGGGCGCTGGCCGAGGGCTTCGAGGAGGTCTCGGTGACCGGCTCGCTGCGCGTCCTGCGCCGGGCCGCCGCCTGACGCCCGCCCCGCGCAGCCCGGCCGTCCCCTCTGCGCCCACCGCCCCCGTCCACCCCGCGGGATCACCCCCACAGCCGCGCCCCGATGCTCTAACGTCGTGCCGGGGCTGTCGGGCGGGGGTTCGAACGGTACGGTGTCCGCGCAGCACCAGGCAGCTGCGGCACGGGCGGCAGCACCAGGCAGAGCATCGGCGGACGGTGGGGGCTAGCGGCACATGACGGACCAGCACAACACCGCTCCGGCGGTCTGGGACCCGACCGCGCGCGGCGGCGCGGGCGGCTGGGTCCGCAATCCGCAGCGCCCGGACACCGAATCCGCCCCCGCCGCACCACCCGCGCCCCCCGGCGCGGGCGCGGTCGGCGACCAGGGCCCGCCACTGGGCGGCCGCCCGTACCTGTCCACCGCCCCGGGCTTCGGTCCGCCGCCGGACATGTCGGGACCGGCCCCCGCACCCCGGCCGGGCGCCGCGCCCCAGCCCGCCCCCGCACCCCGGCCGGACCCCGGGCCCGGGGCACCCACCGCCGCCCTCCCCCGGATCGGCCCGCAGCCCCCGGGCGCCCCGCCCGCGGCGACCCCCTTCCCCTCGCACGCCGCCCCGCAGGACCGCGGCCCGCAGAGCGGCCCCCAGGGCGGGCCGCTCCCCGGCCCCGGGTACGTCTACCCGCCGCCGCCCCCGGCCGGCCCGTACCAGCAGGCGCCGGACCCGCAGGCCGGGTACGGGTACCCGCCGCCCCCGTACTCCCAGCCCCCGTATCCCCAGGCCCCGCACGGCGCCCAGCCCTACCCGGCCCAGCCGACCGCCCTCCCGCTCGGCGACCAGGACCACGAGGACGACGAGGACCGCCCGAACAACCGCAAGGCCCCGCTGCTGATCGGCTTCGCGGTGCTGCTGGTGCTGGCCGTCGGCGGCGGCCTGCTGTACGCGGCCCAGGGCGGCGGCAAGAGCGACCAGGCCGCGCCCGCCCCGTCGACCGCCGGCACGGCCGGCTCCGGCAACCCCCAGCCCGCCCCGGCGCCCACCGGCACCGACGCCGCCCCGAGCAGCGCGGCCACGCCCGGCGACACCCCCTCCCCGACCGCGACCACCACCGGCCCGAACGCCAAGGCACAGGCACAGGCGCTGGACGGGCTGCTCACCGAGGGCGGGAACGCCCGGACCCAGATCGGCAACGCGGTCGCCAAGGTGAGCAGTTGCCCGTCGAAGGCCGACATCGAAAGCGCGGCGCAGGTCTTCGACAGCGGCGCCACCCAGCGCCAGGGGCTGCTGGGCAAGCTCGCCAAGCTGAGCGTCACGGACGTTCCGGGCGGCGCGGACGCGGTGAACTCGCTGAAGTCCGCGTGGCAGTTGTCCGCCGACATCGACAAGGCGTACGCGAGCTGGGCGCGCGCCGTGGCCAAGCAGGGCTGCTCCGGCACCGCGCCGAGCACGCCGGACAAGAAGCACGCGGACGAGCTCAACCCCCAGGCGACCCAGGCGAAGTCCGACTTCCTGACCAAGTGGAAGCCGATCGCGGACGCCTACGGCCTCAACACGCCCACCTCGGACAGGATCTGAACCGACCGTGACCGGCCCGACCTCCCCCGCCCACCGCCGTTCCGCCCTGCTGCGCACCGCCACCGCGGTGGCCGTGGCCGTTCCGCTCTGCACGGCAGGCTGGCTGGGCTGGCGGGCCCTGGACGACTCCGGCCCGGCCGGCGCTGCGGCCTCCGCACCGCCCGCCGCCGTCGCGTCCGGCGACCCGGGCCAGGCCACCCCGGCGGCCCCGCCGACCAGCGCCGCACCACCCGGCACACCACCCGGCACACCGACCGGCACACCGACCGACTCGCCGACGAGCGCTCCGGCCGGCACCCCGACGCCCACCGCCACGCCGGAGGGCCCGGCACCCGGCCCCGGTGACCTCGCCGGCCGCACCATCGTGCTCGACCCCGGCCACAACCCCGGCAACTTCTCCCACCCCACCGAGATCAACCGCCAGGTGGACGTCGGCAACGGCCACAAGGAGTGCGACACCACCGGCACCGAGACCGACGCGGGTTACACCGAGGCCGACTACACCCTGGACGTCACCCGCCGGGCCCGCGCCCTGCTGACCGCCCGGGGCGCCAAGGTGGTGCTGGTGCAGGACGGCGACCGTCCGTGGGGCCCCTGCGTCGACGAGCGGGCCAGGGCGGGCGCCGACGCCCACGCGGACGTCGCGTTGTCGGTGCACGGCGACGGCGCCCCGGCGAGCGGCAGCGGCTTCCACGTGATCATGCCCGCCAAGGTGGTCGCCGGCAAGGCGGACAACTCCGCGATCATCGCGCCCTCGCACCGCCTGGGCCTGCTGCTGCGCGAACGCTTCCACGCCGCGACCGGTGAGCCGTTCGCCGACTACATCGGGACCGACGGCCTGGACACCCGCTCCGACCTGGGCGGCCTCAACCTCTCCGCGGTTCCCAAGGTGTTCATCGAGTGCGGTAACATGCGCAACTCCGCGGACGCCCGACGGATGACGGACCCTCAGTGGCGGCAGCAGGCCGCCCAGGGGATCGCCGACGCGCTGGCCGCCTACCTGACCACTCGCTGAGCTTGCCCGGCAAGGGAGTTGGGGCGGGCGGCCCCGGTGGACGACACCCCACCGCGCCCGCACGGTTTGCAACGACTTCGACCCATTGCCGGTCCCGCCGTGCACCGGCGGGACGGTTGGCCCTAGGCTTCTGGTCCGTTCGGGAGTTTCGGCCGGTCGGACCGACCGCACGAAGCACCGTCCACGACACGTCAACGAGGGGAACGTAAGTGAATCTGCGAGCGCTCACCAGGGGAGACGCCGCCGTCGCAGGCGCGGCCGTCCTGCTGTTCATCGCCTCCTTCCTGCCCTACTGGACCGTGGACTGCAGCGGCCGGTACTGCGGGGCCACCTCGCAGAACGCGTGGAGCACCGACCTGTTCCCCATCCTGCCGTCGATCTACCTCCTGGGGATCGCCGCCGCCGTCCTGATCCTGCTGCAGCGCTTCCAGGGCCCCGCTGCCGCCAACCGCCAGGTGCTCGGCCTGCGGCTGGACCAGTGGGGCATCGCGTTCGCCGTCGCGGCGCTCTGGACCTCGCTCTGGGCGCTGGGCGGCGGCCCGTCGGCCACTGCGCTCAGCCACGGCTTCGGCGCCTGGCTCGGCCTCATCTCGCTGATCGTGCTGGCCGGTGCGGCCGCGGCGGCACCGCTGGTGCCGGCGCTGAAGGCCCCGCTGGTCAACGACCGCCCGGCCGTCCCGTACCAGGGCGGCTACCCGATGCCGGGTCAGCCCGGCCCCGGCCAGTACGGCTACCCGGGCCAGGCCCACGACCCGGCCTTCGGCGCCCAGCCGGCCCCCGGTGGCTACGGCTACCCGGCCGCCGGCCAGCCGCAGCCGGGCCAGCCGGTGCAGCCGCAGGACGCCGGCGTGCCGGCTCCGCAGCCGACCCCGCAGCCGGCCCCGGCCGCCCAGCAGCCGGCCCCGCCGGCGGCGGACTTCCAGCCGTTCTGGTTCGCCGTCCCGGCCCCGCGCCAGCTGGCCCCGAAGGACAACCCGGTCGGCGCCCCGGTCGGCGAGGTCGTGCCGGGCACCTGGTACCTGGCCGTCGAGCAGCGCGGCGCGGCCCTGGTCGCCCAGCTGCCGGACGGCACCCAGGGCGTGCTGGCCGACACCGCGGGCATCCAGCGCGGCTGACGCCGTCCGACGGACAACCCGACGGACAACCCGACGGGCACACGGAAGGGGGCGGGACCGGATCACCGGTCCCGCCCCCTTCGCCGTCCTCGGGGTGCGTCAGCAGCAGTCCTGGACCACCAGGCCGGCGGGCAGCTGGTCCCCGCCGAAGACCGCGACGGTCGCCGGGTCCCCGCCGAGCGCGGCGA
Source organism: Kitasatospora sp. NPDC096128 (assembly GCF_040303105.1). Lineage (NCBI taxonomy): Bacteria > Bacillati > Actinomycetota > Actinomycetes > Kitasatosporales > Streptomycetaceae > Kitasatospora > Kitasatospora sp. NPDC096128. The sequence continues at coordinate 205,690 of NZ_JBEOSP010000007.1, forward strand.
CCGCGAGCAGCAGCGCCCCGGCCGTCCAGGTGGTGCGCTCCTCGGGCCAGATCGCGTCGTCCTCGAAGACGTACCCGGTCCAGTACGAGCCGTCCTCGTGCCGCAGGTGCCGCTGGATCCAGCGCAGGATGTCCACCGCGCGGTCGGACTGGCCGACCGCCCAGAGCGCGAGCGCCAGTTCGGCGCTCTCGCCGCCGGTCACCCACGGGCGGTCGCTGACGCAGCGCACGCCGAGGCCGGGGACGACGAAGCGCTCCCAGTCCCGCTCGATCCGCGCCACCGCCGCGTCGCCGCGCAGGCCGGTGCCGAGCACCGGGTAGTACCAGTCCATCGAGTAGCGGTCCTTGTCGAGGAACCGCTCGGGGTGGTGGGCGATGGCGTGCCGCAGCCGGCCGGCCGCGAGCTCCCAGTCGGGCTGCGGCTCCTCCAGGTAGTCGGCGACGGCCAGGCCGCAGCGCAGCGCGTGCAGGATGCTGGACGAGCCGGTCAGCAGCGCCTCCTCGGTGGCGGCGCCGTCCTCGCCGACCCGCCAGGCGATCGGGCCGCCGGGCAGCCGCAGGCCGACGATGAAGTCCAGCGCCCGCCGGACCACCGGCCAGATCCACTCCAGGAAGGCGTCGTCGCCGGTGCTGAGGTGGTGGTGCCAGACCCCGACCGCGATGTACGCGCAGAAGTTGCTCTCCTTGGCCCGGTCGGTGACCGCGCCGTCGGTGTACGCGGCGTACCAGGAGCCGTCCGGGTTCTGGGCGGCGGCGAGCCAGCGGTAGGCGGCCTCGGCGGCGGCGTGCTCGCCGGCGGTGTCGAGGGCCATCGCGGCCTCGGTGTGGTCCCACGGGTCGAGGTGGTGGCCGGCGAACCAGGGGATGGCGCCGTCGGGGCGCTGCTCGGCGAGGATGCTGCGCACGGTGTCGGCAGCCTGCTCGGCGTCCAGCACCCCGTCGAGCAGCAGCACCTCGGGGACGGCGGCGGTCATGCGCCCGCCCGCCGCGGCTTCGAGGCGTAGGCGACGAAGCTCTTGCCGATGAGCGGGTTGAGCGCCTTCTCGGCGGCCTTGGTGATCGAGCTGATCACCGGGGTGCCGACGATGTCCCAGACCAGCAGCTGGTGGTAGGCCTTGACCGGCAGCGCCTTGTCGTTGTCCACGCCGACCGCGCACTTGATCCACCAGTACGGCGAGTGCAGCGCGTGCGCGTGGTGGGTGCCGTACGGTTCCAGGCCGGCGTCCTTGAGCTTGCCGAGCAGTTCGTCGCCCCGGTAGATCCGGATGTGGCCGCCCTCGACCTCGTGGTACTCGTCGGACAGCGCCCAGCAGATCTTCTCCGGCAGCCAGCGCGGCACGGTGACGGCGAGCAGGCCGCCCGGCTTGAGGACCCGGAACATCTCGTTGAGCACGCCCTTGTCATCAGGTATGTGCTCCATCACCTCGGAGATGATGATCTTGTCGAAGTAGTCGTCCTCGAACGGCAGCGCCAGCGCGTTGCCCTCCATCGCGACCGCCGACGCGCCCTCGGGGGCCTCGCCGGCCAGCTCCATCGCGGCGAACCACTTCTGGACCTCGGCGATCTCCTCGGCGTTCTGGTCGAGGGCGATCACGTTGGCGCCGCGGCGGTAGCACTCGAACGCGTGCCGGCCCCCGCCGCAACCCAGGTCGAGCACCCGGTCGCCGGGGGCGAGCGGGAAGCGCGAGAAATCGACGGTCAGCACTGCAGGGCTCCCATTCCTATTGCTACCAAGCACTCCTGACGCTTCGCCAGGCACCTCGCATCGATCGCCCGGAGCGGGTCGCTCACGAGCGTGCCGCTCAGGGCACGTACCGCCAGCCCGGCCCGGAGCGGGCCCGGGCGCCGACGCCGGTCGCGATCGCCGCGCGGTACGCGTCGGCGGTCAGCTCGGCGGCCCGCTCCCAGGTGAACCGGGCCAGCACCCGCTCCCGGCCGGCCGCGCCGAGCTCGGCGCGCAGCTCCGGGTCGTCCAGCAGCCGGCCGAGGGCGCCGGCCAGCGCGCCCGCGTCTCCCGGCGGCACGGCCAGGCAGGTCCCGCCGTCCGGACCGGCCACCTCGGGGATCGCCCCGCCGGTGGTGGCCACCAGCGGGGTGCCGGTGGCCATCGCCTCGGCGGCGGGCAGCGAGAAGCCCTCGTAGAGCGACGGGACGCAGGCCACCTCGGCCGAGCGGTACAGGTCGACGAGCTCGCGGTCGCTCAGCCCGGTGCGGAACTCGATGTGCTCCGCGAGTCCGAAGCGGCGCACCGCCTCGGCGACCGGCCCGTCCTCCTTCTGCGGCTTGCCGACCACCACCAGGTGGGCGTCCCGCTCGGTGCGGACCTTGGCCAGCGCCTCGACCAGGAACACCAGGCCCTTGAGCGGCACGTCCGCGCTGGAGGTGGTGACGATCCGGCCCGGGACCCGCCCGACTTCCGCCGAGGGCGACCAGAGCCGGGTGTCGGCGCCGATCGGCACCACCGAGACGGCGCCGGGGGCGGCCCCCAGGTGCTCGGCGATCTCGCGCTGCGAGGTGCCGGAGACGGTGATCACGTGGTCCAGCCGGGCCGCGACCCGGCGCTGCATCCGGGTGAAGGCGTACCAGCGGCGCAGCGACAGCCGCTTGCCCCGGGTGGTGGCCGCGTCCAGCTCCAACTGCCGGTCCACGGTGATCGGGTGATGGATCGTGGTGACCAGCGGGAAGCCGTGCCGGGCCAGGCCCAGCAGGCCGTAGCCGAGGGTCTGGTTGTCGTGCACCACGTCGTAGCGGCCCTTGTGCCGGGCCAGGTACTGCCGGGCGCGCAGCGAGAAGGTGAGCGGCTCGGGGAAGCCGCCGGTGCGCATGGTGGCGAACTCCAGCACGTCCACCGGGCCGCGGAACTCGCCGCGGGCGGGGGTGCGGAAGGGGTCGTCGGCGCGGTAGAGGTCCAGGCTGGGCAGCTCGACCAGCCGGACCGAGCCGGGGCCGTCGACCTCGTCCAGCACGGGGTAGGGCTGGGCGCCGATCACGTCCACGTGGTGGCCGAGCCGGGCCAGCTCACGGGAGAGGTGCCGGACGTACACGCCCTGACCGCCGCAGAACGGGTCCCCGCGGTATGACAGCAGGGCAATCCGCAGCGGCTGCGCGGTCATCCTCGGCCCTCATCTCTGGCTGCTATCGGTGCGAGCGGCGCCCAAGGACGGCACCGGTCGCTAAAGTAGATCAGGTTTCAGTGGCTGTGGAACTCATCATCGACCGTGTGAACAATGAGAGACCTCGAAGATACCGGCCCGTAGCTTTCGCTCAGGAGCCAGGGCTGGTGATTCCCGCCACGCCGGGCCCGACCGAACGCGGGTCGACTTCGGGTCGACCTTTCTGGAGCACGCCGCCACCCACGCGCCCCCGGGAGCACCCTTGCCGTCGCCGACCACCCCCGTGAGCCCCGCCGCGCCCGCCCAGGGCGAGCCGCCGCTGTCCGCGCGCCAGGCCGAGCGGCGGCGCCGGATCCTGCGCGCCGCCACCGCGCTGGCCGCCCGCGGCGGGTACGAGGCGGTGCAGATGCGGGAGGTCGCGGAGAGCGCGCAGGTCGCCCTCGGCACGCTGTACCGGTACTTCCCGTCCAAGGTCCACCTGCTGGTCGCGGTCATGCTGGAGCAGCTCCAGGGGCTCCAGGAGCACATCCGGCGGCACCCGCCGACCGACCCGGAGCCGGCCCTGCGGGTCGCCGACGCCCTCACCCGGGCGTTCCACGCGCTCCAGCGCGAGCCGCTGCTGGCCGAGGCGATGGTCCGGGCGCTCAGCTTCGCGGACCGCTCGGTCGGCACCGAGGTGGACCAGGTCAGCGCCGCCACCGGACAGCTCATCCTGGACGCCATCGGGCAGTCCGGCCCGCCCAGCGAGAGCCAGCGCGCGGCCGTCCGGGTGATCGAGCACACCTGGCACTCGGCCCTGGTCGCCTGGCTCTCCGGGCGCGCCTCGATCGCCGAGGTCCGGGCCGACCTGCACACCGCGGCGCGGCTGCTCACCCTGCCCTGACCGGACCCCCGGTACTGGAACCTGTTCCTGCTCCGCCCGCCCCGCTCCGCCCACCCTGCGGCACACGGCCCGGCGGTCGGGGTCGACGGGCGGTTAGAGTCGACGGGCAGCACAACTCCATCCCGCTCCTCCCCCGGGGAAAGCCGGTGCGAATCCGGCGCTGACCCGCAACCGTGAGCCCGGCCGCGCCCCCGCGCGCCGGACGAGCCGGGGCACCCGGGGAGGGAACGAGCGGCGAGCCGGGCCCCGCGCGCCCGGCACCCGTCGAGGACTACGGAACGGCCCCGCCCGGGCCACCACCGCTCACCGAAAGGCACACCCGCACCATGCTGACCGCCGCCCGCCTGGGCGCCGCCGCCCTGTCCGCCGCGCTGCTCACCGGCATCGCCGCCGGACCGGCCCTCGCCGACGTCCCCCCGCCCACCATCCCGGACGGCCTGTACGGCAAGAGCGACCCGACGTACGACGGCGTCTGGCGGCAGTCCCTGGCGCTCACCGCACTGACGGCGGCCAAGATCACCCCCGCCGACTCCGCCGTCGGCTGGCTCACCGGGCAGCAGTGCGAGGACGGCGGCTGGCCCTCCTACCGGGCCCCCGGCGCGGCCTGCGACCCCAAGTTCGAGGACAGCAACGCCACCGCCGTCGCAATCCAGGCCCTGATCGCCCTCGGCGGGCACCAGCCCGCCGTCGACAAGGGCGTGCAGTGGCTCAAGACCAACCAGAACGCGGACGGCAGCTGGGCCTACAACCCCGGCAACCCCGGCGACGCCAACTCCACCGGCCTCGTCGTGAACGCGCTGTTCGCCGCCCGGACCGACCCGGCCAGCATCGCCAAGCCCGGCACCGGGGGCGCCGCCGGGAAGAACGCCTTCGACGGCCTCGCCCGCTTCCAGCTCGGCTGCTCCGCCCCCGCCGACCAGCGCGGCGCCTTCGCCTACCAGCCGGACCCGGCCGCCGGCACCCTCACCCCCAACACCCTCGCCACCGCCCAGGCCGCCCTCGCCGCCGCCGGCGGCCACCTGCCGGTCGCCACCTCGGTGCGCGCCGACGCCACCCCCCAGGCCCTCGCCTGCGCCGACGGCTCCGCGCCCGCGACCGTCCCGCACGCCGAAGCGGGCGAGGCCGTCAGCTCCTACCTCGCCGCCCAGCTCGCCTCCGGCGGCGAACACCTCACCCTCACCACCCCCGGCGCCGAGCCCAAGCCCGACTACACCGCCACCGCGTGGGCCGCCCTCGCCCTCACCCAGAGCGGCCACCCCGAGCAGGCCACCGACGCGGTCGACTGGCTGGAGGGGCAGAGCGCCACCTGGACCAAGAACGGCACTGACGCCGCCGCCACCGCCACCCTCCTGCTGGTCGACCAGGCCGCCCACCGCGGCGACGCCGCCCTCACCGACCAGCTCACCGCCCTCGGCCCGGCCCCCAAGGCCGCCGCCGCCTCGCCGGCCGCCACCCCGGCGAAGAAGAAGGGCGACGGCTTCGGGCAGTTCTGGCTGATCGTCGTCGGCCTCCTCGTCGGCGTCGGCGGCGGGCTCCTGCTCAGCCTCCAGCGCAAGCGCAACCCCAACCTCTGATGCGCGCCCGCCCCGCTCTCGGCCGTCGTACGCGGCGGGCGTCCGCCGCCCTGCTCCTCCCGCTGCTCGGTGTGCTGGTGCTGCTGGCCGCCGCCGCGCCCGCGCAGGCCGCCGGGTACCGGTACTGGTCGTTCTGGCGCGGGGGCGACGGCGGGGCGTGGACGTACCAGCAGCAGGGGCCCGCGGTCGCCGTGCCGCCGGACGGTGCGGTGGACGGCTGGCGGTTCGCCCTCAGCCCGGACGGCGGGCAGGACGCCGCGAAGCCGCGGACGGCGGCCGGGTTCGACGGGATCTGTGCCGCCACCCCCGCCCAGGACGGCCGCAAGCGGGTGGCCGTGCTGCTGGACTTCGGCACGGCCGAGGACGCCGGGGCTTCCGCTGCCCAGCCGCCGGAGCCGCGGACGGCCTGCGCGAGCGTCGCACCGCGCGCCACCTCGGCCGAGGTGCTGGCCGCCGTCGCCCCGCCGCTGCGCTACGACTCCAACGGCCTGCTGTGCGCCATCGCCGGCTACCCGAAGGCGGGGTGCGGCGACCAGGTGGCCGCCGGCGCCGCCCAGCCGGACAGCGGTGCCGCGGCACCCGGGCACGGCAGCGGCCCGGACCTCGGCCTGGTCGCCGGGGGTGCGCTGGTCGCCGTCCTCGCCGGCGGCGCCGTCTGGCAGGCGCGCCGCCGCCACTCCTAGGCACCCCCACCCCTCCCCAGGACAGAACAGATCCGTGAGCAGCCCCGCCCGCAGCACCCGCCCGCCCGTCGGCCCTCGCCAACTGCACCCCGGGGCCTGGTGGTTGTGGGCACTCGGGCTGGGCGCGGCGGCGACCCGGACCACCAACCCGGTGGTCCTGCTGCTGATCGCCGCGACCGTCGGGTACGTGGTCGCGGCACGACGCGGCGACGCCCCCTGGTCGCGTTCGTACGGGGCGTTCCTGCGCCTCGGGCTGGTCGTACTCGGCATCCGGCTGGTCTTCGCGATACTGCTCGGCTCGCCGGTCCCCGGCACCCACCTGCTGTTCACCCTGCCCGAAGTCCCGCTCCCCGCCTGGGCGCAAGGCGTGCGGATCGGCGGGCGGGTCACGCTGGAAGGGCTGCTCGCGACGCTGTACGACGGGCTGCGCCTGGCCACCCTGCTGGTCTGCGTCGGCGCCGCGAACTCCCTGGCCAGCCCGGCCCGACTGCTGCGCGCCCTGCCGGGTGCGCTCTACGAGGCGGGCGTGGCCGTGGTGGTGGCGATGACCTTCGCACCGAACCTGGTCGCCGACGTACGCCGGCTGCGCGCCGCCCGTCGCCTGCGGGGCCGTACGGACAAGGGCGTCGCGGCCGTACTGAGTGTCGGACTCCCCGTCCTGGAGGGCGCGCTGGAGCGCTCGATCGCCCTGGCGGCGGCGATGGACACCCGCGGCTTCGGCCGCACCGCCGACGCCCCGCGCCGACTGGCCCGGGCGACGGCCGCGCTCACCCTGGCCGGGCTGCTCGGGGTCTGCCTGGCCGCCTACGGGCTGTTGACCGCCGGGGGCGGCGGCTGGGCACTTCCGGTGCTGCTGCTGGGCCTGGCCGCCGCCTTCGCCGGACTGCTGCTCGGCAATCGACGGTCCGTCAGATCCCGTTACCGGCCGGACCCTTGGGCCGCCCCCGAGTGGCTGACCGCCGGTTCCGGCATCGCCGCGGCCGCCCTGGTCACGTACCTCGCGTCGCGGGATCCGGCCGCCTTCGCCCCCACCGTCGTCCCGCCGACCGTCCCCGAGCTGCCGCTGGCCGCCGTCCTGGCCGTACTCCTCGGCCTGGTACCGGCGTTCGCCGCCCCGACCCCGCCCCGGAGGGCATCGTGATCACCTTCGAGCAGGTCTCCGTCCGGTACACGGACTCCGCCGCCCCCGCGCTGGCGGGGGTCGACCTCACCGTGCCCGAGGGCGAACTGTGCCTGCTGGTAGGCCCGTCGGGCTCCGGCAAGTCCACCCTGCTGGGGACGGTCAGCGGCCTGGTACCGCACTTCACCGGCGGGGTACTGCACGGCAGGGTCACCGTCGGCGGCCGGGACACCCGCGAGCACCGGCCGCGCGAACTCGCCGACCTGGTCGGCACAGTGGGCCAGGATCCGCTGGCGCACTTCGTCACCGACACCGTCGAGGACGAACTCGCCTACGGCATGGAGTCGCTGGGCCTGCCGGGCGACGTCATGCGGCGCCGGGTCGAGGAGACCCTCGACCTGCTCGGCCTCGCCGACCTGCGCGACCGCGCCCTGGGCTCGCTCTCCGGCGGACAGCAACAGCGCGTCGCGATCGGCTCGGTGCTCACCGTGCACCCGCGCGTGCTGGTCCTGGACGAACCCACCTCGGCGCTCGACCCGGGCGCCGCCGAAGAGGTGCTGGCCGTGCTGCAGCGGCTGGTGCACGACCTGGGCACCACCGTGCTGATGGCCGAGCACCGGCTGGAGCGGGTGGTCCAGTACGCCGACCAGGTGCTGCTGCTGACCCCGGGCGCGGACCCGGTCCTGGGCGAACCCGCCGAGGTGATGGCGCACTCCCCCGTGCACCCGCCGGTGGTCGGCCTCGGCCGGCTCGCCGGCTGGCAGCCGCTGCCGCTCTCCGTCCGGGACGCCCGGCGCAAGGCCGCCGCGCTGCGCGCCGACCTGGACGGGCGCGTGCCCGCCGCCGTCGCCGCTCCGGACGGCGCTCCGATCGCCGCCTGCGTCCGCCTGGCCGTACGGCGCGGCCCGGTCCAAGCACTGCGCGGGGTCGACCTGGCACTGCGCCCCGGCGAGATCGCCGCCCTGATGGGCCGCAACGGCGCCGGCAAGTCCACCCTGCTCGGCAGCCTGGTCGGCCTGCACGCCCCCGACTCCGGCACCGTCACCGTCGGCGGCCGCACCCCGCACCGCACCCGCCCCGCCGAACTGATCCGCCACGTCGGCCTCGTCCCCCAGGACCCGCGCGACCTGCTGTACGGCGAGAGCGTCGCCGCCGAGTGCGCCGCCGCCGACACCGACGCGGGCGCCCCGGCCGGCACCTGCCGCGCCCTGGTCGAACGCCTGCTGCCCGGCATCGCCGACACCGCCCACCCCCGCGACCTCTCCGAAGGCCAGCGGCTCACCCTCGCCCTCGCCGTCGTCCTCACCGCCCGGCCCCCGCTGCTGCTGCTCGACGAGCCGACCCGAGGCCTGGACTACGCCGCCAAGGCCCGGCTGGTGGAAATCCTGCGCGGGCTGGCCGGCGAGGGCCACGCCGTCCTGCTGGCGACCCACGACGTCGAACTGGCCGCCGAACTGGCGCACCGCACCCTGATCCTGGCCGAGGGCGAGATCGTCGCCGACGGGCCGACCGCGGAGGTGGTGGTCTCCTCCCCGGCCTTCGCCCCGCAGGTCGCCAAGGTGCTCGCGCCCGGGCCGTGGCTCACCGTCCAGCAGGTCGCGGAGGCGCTGGGCGCATGAGTGAGCGCAGCGAGCTCATCGTCAAGAGGTGCGCATGGGCGAATGCCCCTGCCGAGCGGAGCGAGGCGGGCGCATGAGCAGTGGACCCGTCCCCCTCGGCCGTCGATCCGTCGCGGCCCTGCTGCTCGTCTCCGCCGTCGGCGTGACGGCCTTCGGCTGGCCGCTGCTCGCGTCCACCAAGTCGGCCCTGGTCGGCCACTCGGCCGACGCGCCGTGGCTGTTCGCGCTGCTGCTGCCGCTGCTGCTGGCCGTGCTGATCGCCCAGATCTCCGAGGGCCGTTCGGCGGGCGGCGGGGCGCCGGGGCTGGACGCCAAGTCCGTCGCCCTGCTGGGGGTGCTGGCGGCGGCGGGCGCGGCCCTGCGTCCACTGGGCGCGGGGACGGCAGGCCTGGAGCCGATGTTCTTCCTGATGGTGCTGTCGGGGCGGGTGCTCGGCCCCGGCTTCGGCTTCGTCCTGGGTTCCCTGTCGATGTTCGCCTCCGCGCTGCTGACCGGCGGGGTCGGGCCCTGGCTGCCGTTCCAGATGCTCGCGATGGGCTGGGTCTGCCTCGGAGCGGGCCTGCTGCCTGGGTCCGCCACGCTGCGCGGTCGGCGCGAACTCCTGCTGCTGGCCGGGTACGGAGCGCTCTCCGCGGTCCTCTACGGCACGATCATGAACCTCCAGGGCTGGCCGTACATCGGCGGCCTGGCCGGTTCGATCTCCTTCCATCCCGGCGACCCGCTCTCCGCCAACCTGGTCCGCTTCGCCGCCTACTGCCTCACCACCTCCCTGGGGTGGGACCTGCCGCGCGCCGCCCTCACCGTGGTGCTGTGCCTCACCCTCGGCACGCACCTGCTGCGCGCCCTGCGCCGCACCACCCGACGCGCGGCCTTCGACGCGCCCGTCGACTTCCGGCCGCCCTCCGGGCGGACGACGGGAGGGTGAGGGCGGCCCCTAGAGTGAGCGTTCGAAGCGCGAGCCAGAACGGGAGTCCACCCAGTGTCCGACGAACCCCTCGAACCCATCGAGTCCCTCGAACCCCTCGAGATCGACGAGGACGATGAGGACGATGAGGACGATGAGGACGATGAGGACGATGACGCTCCCTGGCTCCTCGCGACCTGCCCCGTCACCCCCGAACTCGCCGCACAGATCGCCGGGATGACGGACCTCGACTGGACGGAAGGCGCTGCCGGCGAGGAGGCGATGAAGGCCGCCGGCTGGCGCTCGACCGGCGACTACCTGGGCGAGCTCAACGAGAAGGCCTACACGCCCGCGGGCCACTTCGTGTACGGCGACGAGTGCCTCTTCATGCCGTTCGCGTACGAGTACTACGTCCACCCCGACGGGCCGATGGGCGAGGACTTCTGGGGCGACCTCCCCGGCTGGCAGAGCCTCACCGGCCCGGACACGGCCACCCTGGACGACCAAGTGGAGGCCGTCGTCGACCGGTTCACCGCACTCCTCGGGCCGCCCGACCACGACGTGACCCACGAGCGCCGCCCGGCCCTCGACCACCGCTGGCGGTACCGGATCTGGCGCCGGGGCGACAACCTCCTGGTGGTGGCGCCGGGACTGGACGGCTTCTCGTACTCCCAGTTCGAGCACGCCTTCGTCCAGATCCGCCCCTTCCCGGCCGACGCGCCGCTGCCGCCGGCCACCGAGCTGCCCGGCCTCTTCAGCTGGTAGCCGTCCGACCGGCCCGTCCTCCGGCCCTTGTGCTCCCCGGCCGGGCGGCCGGGGAGCACAAGGCGCACAAGGCGCACAGAGCGCACAGAGCGCACGGGCGGGCACACCGTCAGATGAGCCCCTTGGCCGGGTCGCCGGCGGGGAAGGCGTCCAGGACGGCGACATCGGCGGGCTCCGCGAGCGCGTCGGCCAGGACGGAGCCGAGGGCGGCCAGCGGAGCACCGGTGCTGTGGGCGTCCAGGGCGGCCTGGTCGGCCCACTTCTCGACGACAGTGACGCGGTCGGGGCCCGCGTGGACGGCGTAGAGCTCGCAGCCGTCCTCGGCGTGGATGGCCGGGGTGTGCTTCTCGAAGGCGGCCAGCACTTCGTCGCGACGGCCGGGCTTGGTCTTGATCGTGGCGATGACGACGGGCATGTGGATCTCCAATGATGACGGGACGGGCAGCTGCGCGCGGGCCGCGGCCGACGGCCCCATGACTCACCAGTCCAGGGCGGACCGGGCGAGCGCGGCGAGGCCGAGAGCGGCCGGGAGTTCGACGAGGAAGGCCATCGCGAGGGCGGTGTACCAGGCGCCGCCGCCCTCGGCGGTCATCACGTCGAACCAGGCGTCGAGCAGGAGCAGGGTGGCCGCCGCTGCGGCGGCCAGGGCGGTCAGGCGTGAGCGCCGGACGAGCAGCCTGGCCGTGGCGATCAGGCCGGCGACCTGGAGGACGTCCATGCCGATCCACACCGTGGACCAGTTCCTGACCTCGGCCTGTCCGCGGGTGACCGATCCGAGGACCAGGATCCAGGCGAAGAGCAGGACCGCGACGGCGACCAGCCCCCCGCCCAGGAGTGTGCGGGAGCGCTCCGCTGTCGGGTCCGCTGATCCCAGGCGGTCGAGCGCCGCACGCACCGGCCGACCGTCCCCCGTTGACGTTCTCATGATCGAGAATCTACCCACCCCCTCGCGGCACCCGGCGGGCGGTCCCCGGGGGCCGGGACCGTCGCCCGGTGCCGACGGGCCCGGTTTCGCTCCGCGCCCGAACGGGTGATTTCCCCGGAATCGTCGCCCGCAGTGGTGCGTGCGCCCCCGTCGTACACGACACGCCCTGTCGAGCCACCTGCCAACCACCGTCAGGTCAACGTAACTTTGACCGATCGTCATCTCACCAGGCCGCCCGGCTGGATCCGTCTCCGTCGAACGGTGGTTGCCATGCGACGCCCCTCCCTGCTCCCCCCGCGGATGCGACTCCTCCGGATCCGACTCCTCCGGCTCGGTCTCGGCGGCTGCCTCCTGGCCGCCGTCACCACCGGCAGTGCCGCGGCCGCCCCGGACGAACGCGCACAGGACGGCCCGGGCGCGCAGGAGCAGCGCATCGAGAGCCTGCTCGCCCAGCTCACCACCGACGAGAAGGTCACCCTGCTGCGCGGCCAGGACGCCCCGGCCGGTGTGAGCTCCGTCGGCTACGTCGCGGGCGTGCCCCGACTCGGCATCCCGCCGCTGCTGCTGTCCGACGGCCCGTCCGGCGTCCGGGACGGCCGGCCGGCGACCGCGCTGCCCGCGCCCGTCGCACTGGCCGCCGCCTTCGACCCGGCGCTGGCCGCGCGGTACGGCGACGTGCTGGGCAGGGAGGCCCGGGCGCGCGGCTACCAGGTGCTGTACGCGCCGATGGTGAACATCGTGCGGATCCCCCAGGGCGGCCGGGACTTCGAGACGCTGGGCGAGGACCCGCACCTCGCCGGGCAGCTCGCCGCCGCCGAGGTGCGCGGCATCCAGGCCCAGCACGTCGCGGCGCAGGTCAAGCACTTCGCGGCCAACAACCAGGAGGACAACCGCCAGTCGTACAGCTCGGAGGTGGACGAGCGCACGCTGGCCGAGATCGAACTGCCCGCCTTCCGCGCGGCCGTCCGGAACGGTCGGGCCTGGTCGGCGATGTGCGGCTACAACCCGGTCAACGGGATCTGGGCGTGCGAGCACTTCCCGCTGCTGCGCGACGTGCTGAAGGGCCGCTGGGGCTTCGACGGGGTGGTCGGCTCCGACTACCCGGCCACCCACTCCGCCGTCAATGCCGCGGCGGGCGGGCTGGACCAGGAGTTCGGCGGTTCGACCTACTTCGCCGACCTGCCCGCCGCCGTGGCGGACGGCCGGCTCGCCCCGGCCGTGCTGGACGACCAGGTCCGCCGGGTGCTGCGGCTGATGGCGCGCACGGGGGCGCTCGACGGGGCCCAGGCGCTCCCGGCCGACCCGGCCGCCGGCGCGCGCGACGCCCGGACCGCGGCCGCCGCCGGAACGGTTCTGCTGCGCAACGAGCGGGCCGCGCTGCCGCTGGACGCCGCCCGGCTGAAGTCCGTCGCGGTGATCGGCCCCTGGGCGGACCGCGCCTACACCGGCGGCGGCGGATCCTCCCACGTCACCCCGTACGCCGAGCACACGGTGACGCCCCGCCAGGGCATCGCGGCCCGGGTCGGCCCGAACACCGAGGTCCGCTACCACCCCGGCGACGACGCCGACGCGGCCGCCGCCCTGGCCGCGGGGGCGGACGCCGCGGTGGTGGTGGTCGGCGACGAGGAGACCGAGGGCGCCGACCGCGGCTCGCTGCACCTCAGCGACGCGGACGACGCGCTGATCCGGGCCGTCGCCCGGGCCAACCCCCGCACGGTGGTGGTGCTGGACACCGGCGGGCCGGTCACCATGCCCTGGCTGGACGCGGTGCCCGCCGTGGTCGAGGCCTGGTACCCGGGCGAGCAGAGCGGCGCCGCCCTCGCCGACGTGCTGTTCGGCGACGTCGACCCGGCCGGGCGGCTGCCCGTCACCTTCCCGACCTCCGCCGATGCCACCCCGATCCGGGACGCCGCCCAGTACCCGGGCACGGACGGCGCCTACCACTACACCGAACGCCTCGGCACCGGCTACCGCTGGTACGACGCCAGCGGCACCGCTCCGCTGTTCCCCTTCGGCCACGGCCTCTCGTACACCAGCTTCGACTACAGCGGCCTCACCGTGACCGGCCCCGACCCGGCCGGCCGGGTCCGGATCGGCTTCGAGCTGCGCAACCGGGGCTCCCGGACCGGCAGCGAGGTGCCCCAGCTGTACCTGACCTTCCCGTCCGCGGCCGGCGAACCGCCGCAGCAGCTCAAGGCCTTCGACAAGGTCACCCTGGCGCCCGGCGGCTCGACCCACGTGGAACTGCGGCTGGACCGCTCCGCCTTCGCCGTCTGGGACGACGGCGTCCACGGCTGGGGCGTCCCCGGCGGGCCGTACGGCCTCACCGTCGGCTCCTCCTCCCGCGCACCCCGGCTCCGGGGCACCGTGGACGTGCCCGGCTCCCCCGCCGTCTCCACCTGGTCCGGGCGGATCACCGGCTCCGACGGCTCCTGCCTGGACGCCGGGGCCACCGTCGACGACCCCAACGCGGCCGTACAGTCCGCGAGTTGTGCGGGCACGGCGGCCCAGGACGCCACCGTCGGCTCGGACGGCAGCATCGGCCTCCTGGACGGCTGCCTCACCCCGGCCGGCTCCGCCGACGGCTCCCCCGTCCGCCTACGGGACTGCACCCGGGCCCCCGACCAGGAGTGGCGCCTGCGCCCGGACGCCTCGCTGCTGCACCCGGCCTCCGGCCGCTGCCTCACCACCGCCGACAGCCACCCGCTGCTCCGGGACTGCTCGGGCGGCGCCGAGCAGCGCTGGCACACCCCGCGCCCGAGCGGCCGGCTGACCGGCATCGCCGGGCAGTGCGTGGACGTCGCCGGCGCGTCCACCGCCGACGGCACCGCCGTCCAGCTCTACCACTGCAACTCCACCGGCGCCCAGGACTGGTCCGTCCGGCAGGACGGCACGCTGCGGGCCTACGGCAAGTGCCTGGACGTCACCGACGGCCGGACCGCCGCCGGCACCCCCGTCCAGCTCTACGACTGCAACGACTCCGGCGCCCAACGCTGGCAGCCGCGCGAGGACGGCACCCTCCTCAACCCCGCCTCCGGGCGCTGCCTGGACACCCGGGGCGGCGGCAGCGCGGACGGCACCGGACTCCAGCTCTGGGACTGCCTGGGCTCCCCCAACCAGTCCTGGAAACTGCCCGGTTAGAACCCGGTCCGGCAGGTGGCAGTCGGCGGGGGAAGCCCACCCGCTCCGCCCCGCCACCGGAATCCGCTCCACCGGTGATACCCCGTCCACCGTTCGAAAGGGCGGAACGCACCCGTACGCTGTCCCGCAACGCCAGCGATACGAGCACACACGGACGCTCGGGGGAGCCGGGGAAACCAGTGGAACTTCGTCAGTTGCGCGCCTTCGAGGCCGTGGTCACCCACCGCACCGTCACCGCGGCGGCCGCGGCGCTCGGCCTCGCCCCCTCCTCGGTCTCCGAGCAGATCCGCACCCTCGAACGCGGCCTGGACACCGAACTGTTCGACCGGACCCGGCGCGCCCCGACCCTCACCGCGGCCGGCGAGCGCCTGCTGCCCTGGGCCCGCCGACTGCTCGACCAGGCCGAACAGGCCCGCCGCGAGGTGACCACCGACCGCGCCCGGCTCCGGCTGGGCGCGCTGGAGACCATAGCGGCGACCCACGTTCCGGCCGTACTGGCCCGGCTCGCCGAACGCCGCCCCGGCCTCGACATCTCCCTGCACACCGACTCCGCCCGGGACGGCCTGCTCGGCGGCGTCGCGGCCGGGGCCCTGGAGGCCGCGCTCATCCTGGACACCGCCGGCCCGCTCGGCGGTCTCGGCTTCTACCTGCCGCCCGCCCCGCTCGACCACCTCGACCTCCAGGACGTCCCGCTCGCCCTGGTCGCCACCCCCGGCCACCCGCTCAGCGGCGCCACCGCCCTCACCCCCGAAGACCTGCGCGGCCAGCGGTTCCTGGTCAACGCCCCCGCCTGCTGCTTCCGGCTCGCCGGCGAGCGACTGCTCGGCCACGACGTCGAACGCGTCCGCACCGACGGCATCGCCGTCACCCGCGCCTGCGCCGAACAGGGCCTCGGCATCGCCCTGCTCCCCGAGTCCGCCGTCCGGGAGCCGCTCGCCTCCGGCACCCTCGTCCGCCTCCCGCTCGACCCGCCGCCCCTCCACCTCCGCCTGGTCTGGCGCGCCGACCGCGAGACCACCCCCGGCCTGCGCGAGGCCCTGCACGCCGTATCGGCCTGAACTCCCCTGCCGGACAAGGCGAGCGGGCAGACCAACGGCGCGCCCCGGAACCCCGGGACGCGCCGTCCGCCCTGCCCGACGTCCGTCAGGCCTTCGGGCCCGCCGACTGGACGACGTCGAAGGACCACAGCGTGGACCCGGAGGCAGCGGGGCGCTTGGGAGCCTCGCCCTCACCGCCGTTCTGGTGAGCCGACTTCATGGGGCCCTCCATCCAGGCCTGGAAGGACTCCTCGTCGCGCCAGCGCGTGTAGACGAGGTACTGGTCGGTGCCCTCGACCGGGCGGAGCAGTTCGAACCACTCGAAGCCGTCGGAGTTCTCCACCGCACCGGCCCGCGAGGCGAACCGCTGCTCCAGCACCTCGCGCTGCTCGGCGGGCACCGTCAGGACATTGATCTTGACGACGGACATGCCGCTCCTCACTGATCCGCCGGGGCCGCGCGTTCGGCGCGGCCGCCGGCTCGGTTGCTGCCTACGACCAGCAGTCTCCTACACCTCACACTCAGCGGATCGGGCGCAGCGGGTCGGGTGCTGCGGCTCAGGCGATCCAGGCCGGCAGGAGGCGCTCGGCATCGCGCGGGGCGAGGGCGCAGGCGCCGTCGGGGGTGCGGGCGTCGGGGTTGTAGGCGTGGGACTGGAAGGGGGAGGCGACGAGGGCGGTGAAGCCCTCGGCGGTGGTGATGCGGCGGGGGCCTAGAACGACCGCCCCTCCCCCCGGTACGGCGGCTGCGGGCCGACCGGCGGGTCCGGCCGGTCCCGCCGGTCGGCGCAGAGCGTGGAGCTGAGCCGGGTGAGCAGCGCGGCGAGCTCGTCGTACTGCTGCTCGTCCCAGTCCCCCAGCAGTTCGGCGAGCTGGGTGCGCCGGGCCGCGACCAGCCGCAGCGCCACCTCCTCGCCCGGCTCGGTGAGCCGCAGCGGCAGGCCGCCGGTGCGGGCGGCGAGACCGCGGCCCTCCACCTCCCGGACGGCCTCCTCGACGACCGAGACGGGGACGACCCGCCGCTCGGCCAGCTCGGCGGGTTCCACCGAGCCGTGGTGGTGCATCTGCAGCAGCAGCCAGCTGGAGGCGGGCAGCAGGTCGAGTCCGGCGGTGGCGGTGATCCGGCGGAAGAGGTCGCGCCGGGCCTCCCGGGTGCTCAGTACGGAGAGGGCACGGGCGATCTCGTCCAGGGAGGAGCGCTCGACCGGGTTGATCCCGATGGACTCGCTGAGGTCGGGCGCGGTCACCGTGGAGCGCAGCTTCTGCTCCCGCAGGAACAGCGACAGCACGAAGGCGACCACCGTGACGGGCACCGCGTACAGGAACACCCGGGTGATCGACTCGGCGTAGGCGTGGTGGACCGCGGCCTGGAGGGCGGCCGGGAGCCGGGTGATCAGGCGGGG
Organism: Kitasatospora sp. NPDC096128; assembly: GCF_040303105.1. NCBI lineage: Bacteria > Bacillati > Actinomycetota > Actinomycetes > Kitasatosporales > Streptomycetaceae > Kitasatospora > Kitasatospora sp. NPDC096128. Next base: position 222,855 of record NZ_JBEOSP010000007.1, read on the forward strand.
GTCGGCGGTGATCGCCTCGACTCGGAAGCCCGGTGGCAGCGGCTGCCCGGCCAGGGCGTCTGCGAGCCGGGAGCGCAGTCCGCCGGCGAAGACCGTCCCGAAGATGGAGACGCCGAAGGAGGCGCCGATGGAGCGGAAGAAGGTGGCGCCGGCGGTGGCCACGCCGAGGTCCTGGTAGCCGACGGAGTTCTGCACGATCAGCACCAGCACCTGCATCACCAGGCCCAGCCCGAGGCCGAAGACCAGGAAGTAGAGGCTCATCTCGGCGGTGCCGCTGTGCTCGTCGAGCCGGGAGAGCAGCAGCAGCCCGACCGTGGTGACGGCCGTCCCGGCGATCGGGAAGGCCCGGTAGTGGCCGGTGCGGGCGACGATCTGCCCGGAGCCGATCGAGGTGAGCAGCATGCCGAGCACCATGGGCAGCATGTGGATGCCGGACATGGTGGGCGAGACCTGCTGGACCACCTGGAGGAAGGTCGGCAGGTAGGTGAGGGCGCCGAACATCGCGAAGCCGACCACGAAGGAGATCACCGCGACCAGGCTGAAGGTCCGCGACCGGAACAGCCGCAGTGGCAGGACGGGTTCGGCGGCGCTTCGCTCCACCTGGACGAAGACGAGCAGCAGCGCCAGTCCGAGCACGCCCAGGCCGACAACCTGCCAGGAGCTCCAGGCCCAGGTGGTGCCGCCGAGCGAGGTCATCAGCACCAGGCAGGTGGCGACGGCGGCGATCAGCGCGGTGCCCAGGTAGTCGATCCGGTGCTCGCGCCGGACCTCCGCGCCGTGCAGCACCGCGGCGATCACCGCCAGGGCGACCACGCCGATCGGCAGGTTGACGTAGAAGACCCAGCGCCAGCTGAGGTGGTCGACGAACAGGCCGCCGAGCAGCGGTCCGAGGACGCTGGTGACGCCGAAGACGGCGCCGAAGAGGCCCTGGTACTTGCCGCGGTCCCGGGGGGCGACGAGGTCGCCGACGATCGCCTGGGAGAGCACCATCAGCCCGCCGCCGCCGAGGCCCTGGAGCGCCCGGAAGGCGATCAACTCGCCCATGTTCTGGGCGACTCCGCAGAGCACCGAGCCGATCAGGAAGATCACGATGGAGGCCTGGAAGAACCGCTTCCGGCCGTACATGTCGCCGAGCTTGCCCCAGAGCGGGGTGGCGGCGGTGGACGCCAGCAGGTACGCGGTGACCACCCAGGAGAGGTGGTCCAGGCCGCCGAGGTCGCTGACGATGGTGGGCAGTGCGGTCGACACGATGGTCTGGTCGAGGGCGGCCAGCAGCATCGCCAGCAGCAGGGCCCCGATCGGCACCCAGAGGTTGGGGACGGTGACCTCGGGCGGGCCGGACCCGGGCGCCGGGCCCCGGTCGGACGCGACATGGGGGTCCGTCATGGCGTCACCACAGGCGGCATGGCCTCTCCGTAGGGTCGCGGGGCCGGACGACCGGCCGCCCGGGTGGATGATCACTCCCCGTTCCCCATGCTGGCAGATATGCCCCGGTTTGCGCCGTCCGGTTGAGCCGAACGTAAGCACCGGGCCCGCCACTCGCGTTCCGATGCATTCCCCGGGGGCCAACCACCACCAACCGGCACAACACCCCCGCCGGAGGCCGGACGCCCCTGTCCACCCTCCGGGACGTCCTGCATAATCAGGCCCGATCGCGAGACCCGAGAACCGAGGAGGACCGGCCGATGCCGGACCAGCACTGCCCGACGTGCGGCACCGCACGCTCCACCGGGTGCAGCTGCCTCCCCGACCGGAGCCTCGACGAGACCACCGTCCTCCCGCACCTGGAGGGCCCGCCGCTGGTCCGCCCGTACGTGCCGCAGGCGCCCGAACAGGTCGCCGACGAACCGCCGCTGACGGCCGACCCGTTCGCGACCACCGTGCTGCCCCCGGTCGGACCGGTGCACCCGGCGCACCCGGTGCATCCGACGCAGCAGGCCCAGCAGGCCCAGCCGCCGGTCACGCCCCCGCTCGGGCCGGACGCGGACGCCTACGCGACGACCGTCCTGCCGCCCGTCCCGGGCCCCGCCCCGGACGCGTACGGCAGCGGCGCCACCACCGTCCTGCCCCTGGTCCCGCCCGGCCCACCCGGGCCGGGCGACCCGAGCGGATCCGCCGGCTCCGGGGACGAGCTCGGCTACTTCCCCTTCGACAACCGGGCCCCGGAGCCCCACGCCGCCCCCACCGGCGGACGGGCCGCCCGACGGCAGGCCGAGCAGTCGGAGCGCGGTCCCTTCGCCGGGCGCAAGGGACTGATCGCGGGCGTCGGCGCCGCACTGCTGGCGCTCACCGTCGGCCTCGCGTACGCCGTGACGCCCTCCGCCGCGCCGAGCCGCCAGGCCGAACCGGCGCCCACCGCCTCGCTCGCCCCCGCCCCGGTGGACCCGCCGACCATGGCCGCCCCTCCCACGACCACCTCGGCGCCGCCCAGCGACACGCCGAGCCCGACCGCCACCCGCACCGCCAGACCCAGCCCGACCAGGACCCCCACCCCGACGCCCACGCCCACCCCGACCCCGACCCCGACGCCGACCCCCACCCCGACGCCCACACCCACCCCCACGCCGACGCCCACCCCGACCCCGCGCCTGCTCCAGCTCGGGATGAGCGGGCCCGACGTCACCACGATGCAGCAGCTGCTCGTCAACGCCGGGTGCGGATTCGTCGACAAGTCGCTCGTGACCGGCACCTTCGACTACTGGACCCGGACGACGCTGCAGGACTACCAGCGCCAGAACCGGATCAAGGGCGAGAACGGCGTCTACGGCCCCAAGACCCAGGCCACCCTCGCCGCCGACCCCGGCTGCTGAGCGAGGCCGGGCGGAAAGCGGCCGCCCTCAGCCGGTGATCGCCCCGAAGATGCTGACCCCGGCCAGCACCACCATGATCGCCGCCGCCACCCGGATGATCAGCTTCATCGGCACGTGCTTGAGCAGCTTCTGACCACCCACGATGGCGATCCCGCCGACCGCGCACAGCGCCAGCCAGGAGCCGAGGCCGACGGCGATCGGATCGGCGTACTTGGCAGCCAGGTTGGCGGTCATGATCTGGGTCAGGTCGCCGAACTCGGCGACCGCGACGACCACGAAGCTGGTCCCGGCCACCTTCCAGAAGCGGTTCGAGGACGGCTCCTTGGCGGCGTGCTCGTCCTCGTCCTCGCCGCCGTGGAACAGCAGCATCGCCGCGCCGACCAGGAACAGCAGGCCGGTGATGCCCTCCACCCAGCGGTGCGGCAGCAGCGAGAGCAGGTGCCCGGCGACCAGCGCCAGCACCACCTGGACCAGCATCGCCGCGGCGACGCCCGCGAAGACGTAGCTCGCCCGGTACTTGGTGCCGAGCACCAGGCTGGCCAGCGCGGTCTTGTCCGGCAGCTCGGCCAGGAAGATGATGCCGAACGTCAACGCGGCAACGGTCAAACTCATCGGAGGAAACCCCTCGGTCGGCTGCCCGGCCTCCGCAGGTCCGTCAGGGGACGCTTCGGCCCGACAGCACTGGAAATGGTCACAGCACTGCGGCCGAAGGTCTCGCCGGCAGCCGCCAATCGAGCGGTGCCCCGGGCGCCGGGCCCCTGGGGGCCAGTATGTCGACGGTCCGGTGGAGGGCTACTCCCCTTCAACGCGCTCCAGCCTACCCGACGTCGCCGACCGGCCCGGCCGTCACCAGCCCCCGCCCGACCAGCTCCAGCACCACCACGACCGCCACCGACTCCACCGCCAGCAGCCCGATCAGCACGAACAGCTGCACCGCCCCCGCCTGCACCGGCGAGGCGCCGCCCAGCAGCATCCCGACGAAGGCGCCGGGCAGGGTGACGAGCCCGACCGTGCGGGTCTGGTCCAGCGCCGGGACCAGCGAGGTCGCGGCCGCCGTACGGCAGATCTCCAGCCGGGCGTCCCGCTCCTCGAAGCCGAGTGCCAGCGCCGCCTCCACCTCGCCGCGCCGCTGCCGCAGCTCGTCCAGGGCGCGCCGCCCGGCGAGCGAGGTGGCGGTGAGCCCGCCGCCGATCAGGATGCCCGCGACCGGGATCACCGACAGGCCCTTGAGCGGCAGCAGCCCGACGGCCAGCAGCAGGCCGAGCACCGGCAGCACCCCGGCGCCGATCGGGGCCGCCGCCCAGACCCAGCCGGGGCCGGGGGTCATCCGCCGGCCGGCGGTGCGCACCGCGACCGTGAACATCAGCAGCACGAACAGCGCCGACCACCACAGCGAGGCGACCACCCAGCTGATCACCGCGGCCACGGCGGCCAGCTGGACGACCGCCCGCAGTCCGGCCCGCGCCACCGCCCGCCCGTGGCCGAGCAGGCCCCGGCCGGCCACCGCCACGGCGACCAGCAGCAGCACCGCCGTGACCACCCCGAGCACGGGGGTGACCGGCAGCAGCTGCCCGCCGCCGGAAGCCGCCAGCGGTACCGGTGCCGCCAGCAGTACCGGTGCCGACAGCGGCATCAGATCCAGCTGGTGAACCACATCCGGTCCTGCCAGGACGACATCGGGATCACCTCCGCCGTGTACAGCGGGTAGAAGAAGGCGAAGCAGCCGACGATCGCGAGCACGATCAGCCCGGCCGCGATCGCCCCGTACCGGCGGCGCTCGGGGGTGCAGCCCACCGGGCCGAGGATCGCGCCGAGCATCTGGGCGACGGCCAGGCACAGGAACGGCACCAGCACGACCATGTAGAAGGAGAAGATCGTCCGCTCCTGGTACTGGAACCAGGGCAGGTAGATCCCGGCCACCGCGCACAGCACGGCGCCCGAGCGCCAGTCCCGGCGGAAGAACCAGCGCCACAGCAGGTAGACCAGCGCGAAGCAGGCCGCCCACCACAGGAACGGGGTGCCCAGGCCCAGGATCTGCGCCGCGCAGCCGCCGGAGGAGGTGCAGCCGCGCGTGCCGGTCGGCACCTGCTCCCAGTACATCGAGACCGGGCGGCCGTCGACCAGCCAGGCGAAGGGGTTGGACTGGTAGGTGTGCGGGGTGCTCAGGCCGGTGTTGAACTCGTACATCTGCGAGTGGTAGTGCCACAGGCTGCGCAGCGGCGCCGGGACCCAGCTCATCGGGACCTGGGGCAGCGGGATGCCGAAGGCGTGGTCCGGCGAGAGCCCGGCGCGGCCGTCGGCCCAGTGCCGGTCGTAGCCGCCCCCGCCGCCGGCGCCACTGGCCAGCCAGCCGCTCCAGGCCCCGACGTACACCACCAGGGCGGAGCCGACCATGGCGAGGAGGGCGGGCACGGCGTCCCGGCGCAGCATGGACCGCCAGGGGTGGCGGGCGCCGGCGCCACGACGGCCGGACTGGTCCCAGAGCACGGTCAGGACGCCGAAGGCGGCGAGGATCGGGGCACCGTTCCACTTGACGGCGCAGGCGGCACCGATGAACACCCCGGCGGCGATCCGCCAGGGGCGCCACCCGAGCCGCACCTCGTCGCCGTCGGTGACCCCGGCCAGCCGGCCGCGGACGCGGTCGCGGTCGATCAGCAGGGCGCCGAAGGAGGCGAGCACGAAGAACATCTGGATGCCGTCGAGCAGGCCGACCCGGCTCATCACCAGCTGGAGGCCGTCGACGGCCATCAGCAGCGCGGCGGTGCAGCCGACCAGGGTGGAGCCGAACAGCCGGCGGCCGATCCGGGCCAGCATCAGCACGCTGAGGGTGCCGAGCAGGGCGGTCATGAAACGCCAGCCGAAGGGGTGCAGCCCGAACAGCTGCTCGCCGATCGTCATCACCCATTTGCCGAGTGGCGGGTGGGCGATGAACTCCGGCGAGGAGCTGAGCGGGATGGACTGCGGGACGGCCAGGATGTCGGCGTTGGCGTGGTCGGGCCAGGTGCCCTCGTAGCCCTGCTGGAGCAGGGACCAGGCGTCCTTGGGGTAGTACGTCTCGTCGAAGACGAAGGCGTTGGGGTACCCGAGGTTCCAGAACCGCAGCAGCCCGGCGAAGAGCGCGACGCCGATCGGGCCGAGCCAACCGGAGCGGTCGGCCGCCCAGCGCAGCAGTCCGCGCGGGGCCGGTGCCCGGTCCGGTTCGGCGGTGGCCGGGGCCGCCGGGGGGTGCGTGAGCGCCGCTTGCGTCATAGCCTCGCCGATTCGCCTGTCTGCGGGGCCCGCGGGTGCTGCGCCGGGCCCGGGTCTGCTGCCCGGCCGGGGCCTGGGCGGTCAACAGCCACTGACACTATGTGGCGGTGCCCGCGAAGCCAAGCGCGACGGGCGCCGACCAGGTGACCCGGTCGGCGCCCGTACAAGAGGCCGATTCAAGCGGCCGGACCATGTGACCGGACCGTGCGGCCGGACCATGTGACCGGACCGTACGACCGGACCGCGCGGCCGTCCACCCGGCCGCCGGCCGTCACGCGGCGGTCTGCAGCTCCCGGACCGGGGCCGGGGTGCGGACCACGGCCGGGGCCGCGTTGTCCTGCTCGGCCGTGAGGTACGGGCGCAGCCGCAGCGCCAGGACGACGATCAGCACCGTCGAGCCCGCCATGGCCGCGAGGTAGAGCGGCCAGGTGCCGGAGCCGACCAGCAGCACGCCGACGGCCGGGCCGACCGCGATCGCGATCTGCTTCACCAGGGCGTACCCGGCGTTGTAGGTGCCGAGCAGCCGGGCCGGGGCGAGGTCCGCGACCATCGGGCCCATGGTGGGCGCGAGCAGCGACTCGCCGACGCCGAACAGGGCGTAGATCGAGACGATGGCGACCGTGGCGGCCATGGTCTCGGTCCGGATCAGACCGGCCACCAGGGCCATCGCCCAGGCGCCCAGCCAGACCACGCCGGCCGCGGCCATAGCGGCGGTGCGGCGGTGCCGCGCGGTGATCCGCACCATGAACATCTGCAGCACCACGATGGTCACCGCGTTGGCGCCGATCGCGAGGCCCAGGGTGGACGGCGCGGTGCCGACGGTGTCGGTGGCGAAGGCCGCGACACCGGACTCGAACTGGCCGTAGCAGGTGAAGAAGATCAGCCCGGCGAGGATGCTGAGCCGCACCATCGCCTTGTCGGCGAGCAGGGCGCGCAGGCCGGTCGGGGCGTCCTTCTTCTCCTGGACGACGCTCAGCTGGGCCTTCGGTATCCGAGCGGTGCCGGTGACCAGGGCCAGGCCGAGGAAGGTGACCGCCTCGATGGTGAACAGCCGGGTGAGGCTGGCCGGGTCGGCCACGTTCACGATCTGCCCGCCGACCAGCGCGCCGATGCCCATGCCCAGGTTGACCAGGGTGAACTGCAGCGCGAAGGCGTGCGAGCGGGTCGCCGCCGTGGAGCAGCGGACGATCATCGTGGCGAGCGCCGGCTGGCAGGTGGTGACACCCGCGCCGAACAGGAACGAGGAGACCAGCAGCTCCGGGGTGCCGGTGGCGTGGCCGAAGGCGAACGCGCCGGTGGCGGCCAGGGCCGCACCCGCCAGCAGGACCGGACGGGGGCCGTACCGGTCGATGCCGCGCCCGGTGAACGGGAGGACGGCGAGCGCCGCCAGCGCGAAGACGGTGAACACCATCCCGGCCGCCAGCGAACCCAGCCCGCGCACCTGGTCCACGTACACGAACATGTACGGCATCGTGAACCCGCTGCCGAACGCGCTGAGCGCGTTGCCGATCTGGACGCGGCGCAGCGGGCCGCCCGCCCCACGTCGCTGCTGCCTCTGCTGCTTCACCGTGCCGGCCACCGTGCACATCCCTTCCTGTTTCCACTGGAACTCTTGAGCCCAGAAGATTTCAGACCTAAACTCTGCCGAGATAAAGTCTTAGCACCGGAAGACTGCGGAGTCAAAGGCTTAAGGAGTGCACGCCCGTGCGACACTGGTCCGCATGACTACGGACAAGCCGTCGCCGGCTGCCGACAAGCCTCCGCGGGCCACTCCCCTGGAGCTCGGCATCGCCGAGCAAGTGGCCCTCTACCAGCGGGAGTTCCCCACCGTCGACCCCCAGGTCGAGACGATCGTGCAGACCCTCAACCGGGTCTCCCGGCGGATGGGCGTCGCGTACGACCGGCAGCTGACCGTGCTGGGGATCACCTCCGCCGAGTGGGAGGTGCTCAAGGCGCTGGTGGTGAGCGGCAGCCCGTACCGGCTGGGCCCGGGCGAGCTGGCGAAGCGGCTGGGGCTCACCCCGGCCGCGATGACCCACCGGATCGACCGGATGGTGGCCGAGGACCTGGTCACCCGGGAGCGGGACGAGTCCAACCGGGTACGGGTGATCATCGAGCTGACCGAGAACGGCCGCGACAAGTGGCTGGAGTCGATGCGGATGGCGGCCGTGTTCGAGGAGGAGCTGCTGCAGGACATCGCGGGCGAGGAGCGCACCGCGCTCTCCGGCCTGCTGGCCCGGATGCTGCGGCGGATCGAGGAGAGCCAGCCGGACGCGCTCGGGCGCACGGCCGACCTGGCCTGAGCCCGCCGCCGGGGACGGCCCGCCGGATATGACGGAGTCCGGCCCGTCGGGGTGCTCCCCCGGCGGGCCGGACTCCGTTCGTTCACGTGCCGCTTCAGGCGGCGGTCAGCCGGTCAGCAGGGGCCGTTGTCGGTCCAGACGCCCCACTGGCCGCTCTGGCTCGGGTCGTCGCCCTTGGTCCACCACTTGTTGGTGTAGTAGTGGCCCTTCCAGGAGACCTTGGTGCCGCCGGCCGCGTAGGTGGCGTTCGGGTCCCAGCTCGGGGCGGCCGAGCAGGTGGCCGGCGAGGACGGGGTGCCGGTCGGGGTGCCGGTCGGGGTCCCGGTGGGCGTGCCGGTCGGAGTGCCGGTGGGCGTGCCGGTCGGAGTGCCGGTCGGGGTCTGGGTCGGCGTCGGGGTGCCGGTCGGCGGGGCCGGGCAGCCGGCCGCGGAGCCGTTGGTGGCGTTCACCATCGTGTCGAACAGGCTGGTGTTGGTCCCCAGGTCGTACAGCGAGAAGGCGAAGGAGCCGCCGAGCCCGTTGCAGTGCGCGTAGTCGAGCTTGGCCTGGATGGACTTGGCGTTCTCACCGCTCCAGAAGGTGGTGCCGTCGTAGAAGTACGCGGCCTTGGCGTCGTCGTCCCAGAAGGTCTTGGACGGGTTGTCGACGAAGCCGCCGAGCTCCTTGTACATCTGGATGCCGGGGACGTTGCCGGACATCGCGGCGCCGGCGGCGGGGGCGGTGGCGGGCTGGAAGAGTCCGTTCCTGCCGTTGTTCTGGACGCCGGTCCAGCCGCGGTAGTAGAACGGCACACCCATGTTGATCTTGTTGGCCGGGAAGCCTCCGGGGATGCCGTACTGGGCGTCGCCGGCCGTCCACGCCTTGATGGCGTTGTCGATCGAGTACTTGCCGTTGCCCGGCTTGGCCGGGGTCGACGGGTCGTTCGGGCCCGAGTAGATCGGGGCCTGGTGGTTGGTCGGCCCCTGGGGGTCCCAGCCGCCGTGCATGTCGTAGGTCATGACGTCGAGGAAGGTCAGGTACTGACCGATCTTGTCGGTCTCGACGTTCATGATCTTGTCCTGGCCGGCGCCGACCGCCGCGGAGAGGGCGTAGGTCTTGTTGTCGGCCTTGCCCTGGACGTCCAGCTGGTTGCGGAACTCCTGCAGCAGCAGGGTGAAGTTCTGCTTGTCGGCCGGGCTGGAGATGTTGCCGGTGTGGCCGCCGCCGCCCGGGTACTCCCAGTCGATGTCGATGCCGTCAAAGACCCCGGCGCCGGTGCCCGGGCCGCCGAAGCCGGCGTCCGACGGGAGGTTGCCCTTGATGAACATGTCGATGCAGGACGAGACCAGGTGCTTGCGCGAGGCGTCCGTGGCGGCCGCCGACGAGAAGTACTTGGAGTAGGTCCAACCACCGATCGACAGCAGGACCTTGAGGTTGGGGTTCTTCGCCTTCAGCTTCTTCAGCTGGTTGAAGTTGCCCGCGATCGGCTGGTTCCAGACGTCGCCGACGCCGTCCACCGAGATGTCCGCGCCGAAGCTCTTCTGGTAGTCGGCGAACGCGTCGGCCGCGCCGTCACCGGCGTTGGGGTTGTTGTCGTTGGTGTCGGCGGCCTTGGTCGCCTCGAAACAGCCCAGGTCGGTCGGGGAGATGTTGGCGAAGTCGTAGATCAGGTAGTCCAGCTTCCCGGCCACGCCGGTGTCCTGGATCGTCTTCGGGTAGTACGCGTTGGCGTAGACCGACCACTGGTCGAAGTAGGCGACCTTGATGCCGCCGCTGGTGGCGGCCGCGCCGGTGGAGTTGGTGGTCGCGGCGTTGGCCGCGCCGCCGCCGGACAGCGCGAGGCCCGCGCCGAGCAGCAGGGAGGCGGTGGTGCCGGCCGCGACGGCGGCCAGGCTCTTCGGGCGGCGCCGGCGGGGCCCGTCCGGAGCCGGGGTCCCGGCCCTTTCAATGCGTGAGCGCAGCATGGGTGCGTGACTCCTGGGTGTGGGGGTTCCGTCGCCCGGTGGGGTCGCGCGTCCGGGGTGGGGCCGGACGACCGGGACATGACAGATCAGGGGTGGGAATCGAGCGGACAGGCCATGACGGACACCGGGATGTGCCGAACCGGCGCCACCGACACGAGGCCGGTGACGCCGGTTCAGGGGCTCCCTGCACCTGGGGAATAAAAATGGACTAGACCAACTCGCCCGTCAAGGGGTCCTGTTGGCCTTGAGACCCGCTTAAGGTTCCGCACCCGCCCCGCACCCGCAGCGAACCCGCCCCGCACCCGCCCCGGAACGGACCCGCAGCGAACCCGTATCGGACCCGGTCAGTAGCGGACGGCGTTCGCCACCTCGGCCTTGACCGTGCCACTGAGCTCCCGGTTGGCCTGCGCGGTGGCCTGGGCGCTCTGGCCCGCGGCCACGTCCGGGACGGTCACCGCGGTCGCGTCCAGCAGCTTGCCGCTCCCGTCGGTGAAGTTCACCTGGACCACGTACCGGTAGGACTGCTGCCCGTGGTTGGTGACGGTCAGCTGCGCCTGCGCCTTGCCGTCCGAACCGGTCGTCACCGCGCCGACCGAGACGTCTCCCTTGGCGTCCAGCCCGCCCTTGATCCCGGCGACCGCCGAGGAGGCCGCCGAGACCGCCGCCGAGGCCTCCGCCTGCGCCGAGCCCAGCACCCCGCCCACCCCGCCGGCCGCCGAGGCCAGCGCCGACGCGGCCGACGCCGCGGCGCTCGCCGCCTTCTGCACCTCCCCGGCCGCCGCGGAGGCCGCACCGCTCGCGCTCTTGCCGGAGGAGCAGCCCGCGAGCACCGCCGAGCCCACGACGACGGCCGCCAACACCGCTGCGGCCAGTCTTCGGTGACGCTGCGTCAGGACGGCCGGGCGCTGCGCGGTGCGGCGCGGCCCGGAGCTGGCTCGGGTGAGCGGCTGGCGGTCCATGAGGTCCTCGTTCCTTCCGGCGCCGGGCTGCCCGGCGCACCTCCCCGCCCACCCTCCGAGCCGCCCGCCGACACCGCCAGCAGGGGTGCTGCCTCCGGGTGAAGCCACGGGCCTCAGGACAGCCCGGAGCCGTCCTGCTCGTCCGCCTCCACCGCCGCCCGCTCCTCGCGCAGCCGCACCAGGTGACGGCGCCGCGCCACCACCCCGTACGCACCCGCCGCGCTCGCCACGAAGGCCAGCGCACCGACCCACGGCCGGTCGAAGACGTGCCCGGTCGCGTGGTCCAGCGAGTACCGTCCCGGGCCGGCCAGGCCCATCGCCAGGGCGGTCGCGCCGAGGAACGCCGGGTACTCGTAGCCACCGCCGGTCATGAAGAAACCCGCCGGGGCGTGCACCGCCACGGCTCCGGCCATCGTCCCGGCCACCACCGCGCCGGCCGCCGGGGTGGCCAGCCCGGCCACCAGCAGCGCGCCGCCGCCGGCCTCGCCGACACCCGCCGCGATGGCGCTCTCCCTGGCCGGGTGGAAGCCCATGTGGTCCATCGCCTGGGTCGTGCCCTCCAGGCCGCCGCCACCGAACCAGCCGAACAGCTTCTGGGTACCGTGCGCGATCAGCACCCCGCCGACCGCGCTGCGCAGGGCCAGCAGGCCCAGGTCCCTACGGTTCAGGCACATGTCGCATCCTCGTTTCCGGCAAGGAGTGGTCCTACCTACCTCCATGGCACCCGAGAGCGACCGCCCGCTCGACCCGGGGCCGCCATCCGGGCGAATCCGCGTCCGACCAGGAATGCTGGGCCCATGTTCGTCTTCAACCTGGGCAGCGCCTTCATCACCTTCTTCGCCGTGGTCGGCCCGCCGAAGACCCTGCTGGCCTTCACCAGACTGGCCGGCACCCGGAGCACCGAGGAGCTCCGCCGGCTGGCCGCGTGGAGCACGGTCGTCTCGGCGCTGATCGGCCTGGTCCTGGGCTTCGGCGCGGACGAGCTCACCACCCTCTTCCACATCAGCGACCAGTCGCTGCAGCTCGCGGGCGGGGCGATCTTCTTCGTCTACGCCGTGGCCCTGGTCTTCGGCCTGCACCTCGGCACGGACGGCGACGGCGAGCACCTGGCCAACCCGCTGGCCGACGGCATCCGCGAACTGCTGCTGCCGTACATCGCCAGCCCGCTCGCGATCACCGCCGTCCTGGTCGCCTCCCTCAACCGGGACGACTGGGGCTGGAAGGCGGCCGTCGCCGGGGCGTACGTGGGTGTCGCGGTGCTCAACTACCTCTGCGTGGCCGTGCTCGCGCCCCTGATGAAGCGCACCCACAGCACCTCGCTGGAGGTGGCCTCCCGGCTGCTCGGGCTGCTGCTCGCGGCGGTCGGCGTCGAACTCTTCCTGGAGGGCCTGGCCGGGCTCGGGGTGCACCTGCCCGCGGGGCACTGAACCGGCGGGGCACTGGACCTGCGGGGCCGCCGGGCCGGCGGCCTTCGGGCGAACGGCTCAACCGGCCCTCCGACCGTCCGGCTCAGCCGGCTCAACCGGCTGCCAGGAGGGTCAGCACCTCGCCGATCCGCCCGCGCACCAGCGGGTCGGCGACCAGCCCGTCCGGGCCGACCGCGCCGCGCTCCAGCGGGATCCGGACGCAGGCCTCCGCCAGCACGGCCGCGCCGGTGTAGCCGAGGACGGTGCCCAGGGTGGCCTCGGCGCCCTGGCCGCGACCCGGTCCGGCGCAGTTGATCCAGGCTGCGGGCTTGTCGGAGATCTCGACCCCGCCGACCGTCCAGTCCAGCAGGTTCTTGAAGGAGCCCGGCAGCGTCCCGGCGTACTCGGGGGTGCAGACCAGCAGCGCGTCGGCCGCCCCGATCGCCGCCCGCAGCGCCGCCACCGGCTCCGGCAGCGGGTCGGTGTCGTGGTCCGGGTTGAAGTGCGGCAGCCCGGCCAGGTCCGCGTAGTACGTCGTCCGGACGCCGGGCAGGGCGTCGGCCAGCGCGGCGGCAGTGCGCAGCACGGCCTCGTTGGCGGACGCGGCCCGCAGGCTCCCGGGCAGCAGCAGGATGTGGCGCTCGTTCGACATGCCGAGGAACCTACTCCTTGACGTGCGCGTCAAGGCGAGCCGGGCGCCCGGCGCCCGGCGCCCGGCGCCCGGCGTCAGTTCGGCAGCAGCGGCCGCCAGGGCACCGGGCTGGAGAGGATCATCGAGCTGGCCGGCGGCCCGTACCCGCCGAGCCGGTCGCAGAGTTCCTCGAACCCGGCCATCGTGGCGACCGCGACCAGCAGCACGCAGCAGGCCCCGCCGGTGACCCGGTGCAGTTGCAGCACCTCCGGCCAGGTCGCCACCTCGGGGTCGCGCAGCACGCAGCGCGGGCCGTAGCACTGGACCTGGACCAGCGCGGTGATCGGCAGCCCGGCCCGGGTCGGGTCGACGTGGGCGTGGTAGCCGCTGATCACCCCGTCCGCCTCCAGGCGGCGGACCCGTTCGGCCACCGCGGGTGCGGACAGGCTCACCCGGCGGGAGAGTTCGTTGTACGAGAGCCTGGCGTCGGCCTGGAGTTCGGCCAGCAGGCGGCGGTCGACGGCGTCCATGACGGCTCCCGAGAAGCGGTTGTGATCAGCGGTTTTTCATTCGTAAAGCAGATCGGTCGAACGCCTCGCGAACGACAACCCGAAGCCCGGTTGCGGTGCTCGTCGGCCATTCAAGCGGGGGACCACGGCACCGCACAATGGGCTCCCCGGTGGAACCAGGACGTCCGTCCGCTCCGCCGGACCCGGGCGACGGTGCCCGGACGGAGCTGGAGGGATCGGGATGGGGCACGACACGGTGGAGACACCCAACCTGTCGTTCGGTAGGGGCGGCGAGCCGGGTCGGGGCACCCCGTACGCGCAGTACGTGCGCCTGGAGGAGCTGCACAGCCTCCAGCACCCGCGCAGCAAGGAGCCGGCCGAGCTGTCGTTCATCGTCACCACCCAGGTGATGGAGCTGCTCTTCGACCTGCTGCGGCACGAGTGGACGATCGCCCGGCAGGCGCTGCGCGAGGACGACGCGACCGCCGCCCGGGCCGCGCTGCGCCGGGGCACCCACGTCCAGGACGTGCTGGTGGAGTCCTGGGACCTGCTGGCCACCATGACGCCGCAGGAGTTCAACTCCTTCCGTGCCCTGTTCGGCGAGGCCTCCGGCTTCCAGTCCTCGGCCTTCCTGCACCTGGAGTTCCTGCTCGGCAACAAGAACGCCGCGCTGCTGAACATGTACGCCGGGGTGCCGGAGACCCAGGCCGAGCTGGCCGAGGCGCTGCGCTCCCCCGGCCTCTACGACGAGGTGCTCGGACTGCTGGCCCGCCGCGGCCTGGCGGTGCACGCGGAACCCTCGGAGCAGCGCTACCGGCCCTCCGAGGAGGTCGCCGCGGCCTGGCGCCGGGTCTACACCGAGCCGGAGTTCGCCGACCTCCAGCCGCTCGCCGAGGCGCTGCTGGACGTGGCCGAGCGGGTCACCCGCTGGCGTCAGCGGCACCTGACCTCGGTCAAGCGGACCATGGGCGCCAAGCCCGGCTCGGGCGGTTCCAGCGGACTCACCTGGCTGCGCAAGGCGGCCGAGCAGGACGTGTTCCCGGAGCTGTGGACGATCCGGGACGAGCTGTGACCGGGCCGGCGGTGGAGCCGGCGGTGGAGCCGGCGGTGGAGGAGAGAACGGGCATGATCACGCGCGAGGAGTGCGCGGCGCTGGACGCCGCCGACCCGCTGGCGGCGTTCCGCGAGGAGTTCACCCTGCCGGACGGGGTGATCTACCTGGACGGCAACTCGCTCGGCGCACTGCCGGTGCGCACCCCGGAGCGGGTGGCCCGGGTGGTCGAGCAGGAGTGGGGCCGGGAGCTGATCCGCAGCTGGAACGACGCCGGCTGGTTCGAGCAGCCGTACCGGCTGGGGCGGCGGCTCGCGCCGCTGATCGGGGCCGACCCGGCGGAGGTGGTCGTCTGCGACACCACCTCGGTGAACCTGTTCAAGGTGCTCGCGGCCGCGCTG
This sequence comes from Kitasatospora sp. NPDC096128, assembly GCF_040303105.1. Taxonomy (NCBI): domain Bacteria; kingdom Bacillati; phylum Actinomycetota; class Actinomycetes; order Kitasatosporales; family Streptomycetaceae; genus Kitasatospora; species Kitasatospora sp. NPDC096128. The sequence goes on from NZ_JBEOSP010000007.1 coordinate 238,117, forward strand.
CAACTGCGCCCGGGGCGGCGCACGGTGCTCGGCGACGTCGAGGCCTTCCCGACCGACCTGTACATCGCCGAGGGCGTGACCGGCCTGGTCGAGGGCGGGCGCAGCGTGCTGCTCCGCCCCGAGGAGCTGGACCGGCACCTGGACGGCGACGTCGCCGCGGTGGTCCTGTCGCACGTCGACTACCGCACCGGCGAGCTGCTGGACATGCCCGGGATCACCGCCCGGGTACAGGCCGCGGGCGCCCTGATGATCTGGGACGTCTGCCACTCGGTGGGCGCGCTGCCGATCGAACTCGGCGCCGCCAAGGCGGACTTCGCGGTCGGCTGCACCTACAAGTACCTGAACTCCGGCCCCGGCTCGCCGGCCTTCCTGTACGTCGCCGAGCGGCACCTGGCGGCCGGTCCGCGGCAGCCGCTGAGCGGCTGGTTCGGGCACGCCCGCCCGTTCGCCTTCGAGCCCGGGTACGACCCCAAGCCGGGCATCGGGCGCTTCCTGACCAGCTCGCCCTCGCTGCTCGGCCAGGCCTCGCTGGAGGTGTCCCTGGACATCTGGGAGCGGGCCGACCTGGCCGCCGTCCGGGCCAAGAGCCTGGCGCTGACCGATCTGTTCGTCTCGCTGGTCGAGGGCCTGGACGGGGTCGAGGTGGTCACCCCGCGCGAGCACGCCCGACGGGGCAGCCAGGTCGCGCTGCGGCACACGGACGGGTACCCGGTGGTGCAGGCGCTGATCGCGCGCGGGGTGATCGGGGACTTCCGCGCACCGGACCTGATGCGCTTCGGCTTCACGCCGCTGTACCTCTCGTACACCGAGGTGTGGGACGCGGCGCAGCAGCTGGCCGAGGTGCTCGCGAGCGGCGAATGGCAGGAGGAGCGATTCTCCCGCCGGGGCGAGGTGACGTAACCGCGCTTCCACGGGGCTCCGGACATCGGGACGCACGTCGCGCGGGCGGTGACACCGCGCGGCGCGTCAAGTGACGCACATCATGGTCGAGCGGGAGTTCGACCGCCAGTGCACAAGGGAAACCTCCATCTTGACTGTCCGTCAGATCACGGGGAGGTTGGCGTGCACATCGAACTCGGCCCACTCAGACCCGATCCGTCCTTGCTGGTCCTCGGTCTGGCCCAGCTCTTCCTGCTGATGTTCGTCCTCGGCGTCCTGCTGTTCCCGCGCGTCGAACGGATGCGGGCCCAGCGCTGGGACGCGACCGAGGGCCGCGCCGAACGGGCGGAGGCCGTCCGCGCCGAGGCCGAGGCGATCCGGGACGCGGCCCTGGACGAGATCACCGAGGCCCGGCACGAGGCAGCCCGGATCCGCCAGGAGTACACCGAGCGGGGCTCGGCGGCGATCGCGGCTGCCCGCGCCGAGGGCGTCCGCGACCGCGCACTGCTCCTCACCACGGGCCGCGCCCGGATCGCCGCCGACCGGACGGAGGCCGCCGGTGTGCTGCGGCGGGACGTCGGCGGCCTGGCCGTCGCCCTGGCCGGCCGGGTGGTCGGCGAGTCGGTGCACACCGTCGCCGCCGAACGCCGCACAGTGGAACGGTTCTTCGCTCAGCCAGCCGACTGAGGCACCGTCAATTCGGCTATCAGATTGCGGTAGACGTCGAAGGCGGGCTTGCGCGTGTAGTCGTCGCGCAGCAGACCGAAGTGGTGGAACGGACTCGGACCGGCACTGTCGGCGTCCCGGAGCGAGAACAACGAGTAGCTCCGGACGTCGAGTTCACCGGCCAGCCCGGCCACCGTCCGGACCACCCGCTCCACCACCTCGGCCTGTCGCGCCGCACTGCGCCCCGGACCGGTCGGCCAGCCGTTCTCGCAGATCCGCAGCGGGACGGCCGGCCCGATCCCGGCCCGGGGCAGCGCGTCGTTCCGGAAGCCGGTGAGCACCGCCCGCACCGCGTCCGCGAGCCGATCCTCCGGGACGGGGCGGAAGACGTCCGGGAAGAAGTCCAGGCCGACGTAGTCCAGGGCGCGGTGGAAGCGCTCGTCGGCGAGCCGGCCGAGCTCCGGCCAGAAGGTGTCGGCCGGGTCGAAGGACGGCACCGCGTTGAAGCCCACCGCGAGGTGGGCGTAACCGCGGGCCAGCGCCTCCTCCTTGGCCGCGATCACCCCCTCGACCAGCGCCCGACGGACGTTCGGGATGCTGCCGTCCACGATGGGCAGGTCCAGGTTGGGCTCCTCGCAGATCTGCAGGACGGCGAGCCGGTGGCCCTCCTCCCGGACGGTCCGGCGGACGAAGTCCGGCCAGCCGGCCGGATCGCCGCCGCGGACGCCGAACTGCAGCACCAGGTCGAGCCGGCGCCCGTCCGTCGCGTACTGCTCGGGCCGCTCCGGGGTGCGGTGCCCGGCGTCCGCGTACGAGCGGTAGGCCCGGACCAGGAACTCGGGTGCGTCGCCCTGGAGTTCGCGCAGGGCGGCGGCGATCAGCGCGGGGTCGTCGGGGCGGACGGGCTCGATCACGCCGCTCTCGTCGCCGAGCAGGCCGCCGGGGTAGATGCCGAAGGTGAAGGTCATGGCGACACCGTAGCCGATAATTTTGGTGTCACTGCAAGTTTTAAGTGACACCATGGTTCGGGGCTAGGATGCCGCCATGGGACTTCGCGAACTCAAGAAGCAGCAGACCCGGGAGCTCCTCGCCGACACCGCCATGGGCCTGTTCGCCGAGCGCGGCTTCGACCGGGTCACCGTGGTCGAGGTGGCCCGGGCCGCCGGGGTCTCGCCCAACACGGTGTTCAACTACTTCCCGACCAAGGAGGACCTGTTCTTCGACCGGCAGGACGAAGTCGTCGCCCACCTCGCCGAGGTGGTCCGCCGACGACCCGCCGACAGCTCCGCCGTGGACGCCGTCCGGGCCGACCTGCTGGCGGGCATCGCCGACGGGGAGCCGACAGTCGGACTCGACCCGCGGATGGCCGCGTTCTGGCGGATCATCGCGGACAGCCCGGCGCTGCGGGCCCGGCTGCTGGAACTCGGGGAACGCTCCGAGGCGGCCCTGGCGGCCGTCCTGGCCGCGGAGTCGGGGGCCGGACCGGCGGACCCGCTCCCCCTGGTGGTGGCCGGGGCCCTCGCCGGGGCCCACCGGGCGGTGCTCGGCGAGATCCGACGGGCGATGGTCGCCGGGGAACCGGCCGAGGCCGTGCGGGAACGCGCCGGGGCGGCGGTGGACCGGGCCTTCGACCTGCTCGCCTCGGGGCTCGCCGGGTACCCGTCGGGGCGCTGAACCGGGCCGTGGCCCGACACGGCGGAGGCCGCCCGATCGGATCGACCGGGCGGCCTCCGCGTCATCGCGACCGTGTCGTGCCGGGTCGCTACCGTCAGCTGTGGCGACCGCGGCGGCGGGCGGCCCGCACGGCCAGACCGCCCAGGCCGAGCAGGCCGACGCCGGCCAGCCCGAAGACCACCGGCGCGTTGCCCGCACCGGTCGAGGGCAGCTCACCGCCGCCACCGGGGTGGTGGCCGGTCGGATGCTTGGACGGGTGGTGGCTGGTCGGGGCGGGGCCGGCGCTCGACGTGGACGCGCTGGCCGACGGCGAGGTGACGGTCGCGCTCGGGGACGTCGCGCTCGGGGAGGTCGGCGACGGAGAGGTGGGGGACGGGGACGTCGGGCTCGGAGACGTCGGCGACGGCGAGGTCGGACTCGGGGACGTCGGCGACGGGGAGGTCGGACTCGGGGACGTCGGCGACGGGGAGGTCGGACTCGGGGACGTCGGCGACGGCGAGGTCGGCGACGGGCTCGGCGTCACCGTGCAGTCCGGCAGGTCCCCGTCGAACGGGTAGCTGTGGATCTCGTAGCCGCCCGTACCGGTGTGGATCAGGTTGCCCGCGAGGTACACCCGGCCGTTGATGCCCGGCTGGGCGAGGGTCGTGGTGCTGCCCGGATTGCCCGCCATGACCGAGCCCTGGAACTGGGCGCTGCCGAGGATCTGCGCCGAGGTCGCGGTCGGGAAGTTGTACAGCAGCTTGGAGCGCATGTCGGTGGTCTGGTCCCCCGCCAGGCCGGTACCGGTGTAGGTGTTGATGACCGGGTTGTCCCCGAGCATGTTCACCACGACGGTGGCCCCGGCCGGGATGTTGGTGAAGACCAGGCCGATCTGGCCGCCGCTCGGCGAGGCCAGGTTCTGGCTGACGTTGAAGACCTGCTTCATGCTGACGCCGTCACCGGTGAAGGTGGCCTGACTGGAGGAGACGTCGACGGTGCCGGTCGCGGCGGCCCGCCCGACGCAGTCGGAGGCCTCCTCGATCCGGGTCAGCACGTCCTGGTAGGGCGCGGCGGCGTTCGGGTCCTGGATCGACTGGCCGGTGGGGTCGATGCTGACGGTGCCGGTGACGCTGCCTGCGTGGCGCAGGTTGCCGAAGGCTGGGCCGTGGGAGTCGCTGCCGCCGATCAGGATCGAGTTGCCGGTCGTGACGTCGACGTTGCCGCCGCTGGTGACGAAGTCACTGCCGTTGGGCGGCACGACGCGTGAGCCGACGCCCACCACACCCATGTTGTAGACGCCGCCGCCGTTCTTGTCGACGGTCAGGTTCCCCAGCGTGACGATCTTGCCCTCGGCCTCGGCCGCGCGGCCGTTGACGGTGTAGTCACCGCCGGTGAAGACGTTGATCGTGGCGTCCCGTCCGGTGAAATCGCCGTTGTTCGCCGGCGGCCAGGTGGCGGGGCAGTCGGGGCCGGAGCAGGCGCCCAGCGGCGGGGCGAGCGGGGCGGCCGAACCGACCGTCAGCACGGCGGCCATCGGCACGGCGGCGACGGCGGTCGCCACGGCGATCCGGACGGCCCGGCGGCGGCCGGTGGCGGGTGTTCTTCTCACGGCGGTCGCTCGGTGATCCGGCGAACCGGTGGCCTGACCCATCGACAATTCCTCCGTGCAGAGAAAAGGGCAGGCCCGGACGACCTGCCAGGTTCCGTAGTATCTCCTGACGATCCCATAGATCAGGTTCATTCAATCCTAAAACGGACTATTAGCACCTTGCGGACTCTCAGATCGGATCCGAGCACCCATCGCACGGCGCACGGTCCCGCCCGGCCCACCCGGCCGGGACCGGGGCGCCCGCCCGGCCCGCTCCCCCAGAGTCCGGCTCCCCGCCCGACGGCCGGGCGGACTAGGTTGGGGGCATGACCACCGAGGCCCAGGAGCAGGACGCGCCGCTCGTCGCCGTCGCGTCCGCCGACGCCGTACTGCGGCACCCCGAGGCGGGCGAGCACCTGCTCACCGAGATCGAGCGGGCGCGCGCCGCACGCTTCCGGCAGGAGTCCGGGCGGACCGACTTCGTCGCCGGGCACGTCCTGGTCCGGCTCTGCGCCGCCCGACTGCTCGGCGTCCCCGCGGCCGGGCTGGTCCTCGCCCAGGAGTGCCCGGACTGCGGCCTCGCCGACCACGGCAAGCCCTACCTGCCCGACCACCCCGGATTGGAGGTCAGCCTGTCCCACACCCGGGGCGTGGTCGCGGCCGGAGCGGGCCGCCGGCCGATCGGCGTGGACGTCGAACTGGCCGCCCGGGGCGGCTCGCTGCGCGCGGTCGCCCGCCGGGTGCTCGCCCCGGCCGAGCTGGCCCTGGTCGAGGCGGCCCCGGAACCGGACCGGGCGTTCCTGCGGCAGTGGGTGCGCAAGGAGTCGCTGATCAAGATCGGACGGGTCACCCTGGACACCCTCGGACAGGTCGACCTCTCCGCCCTGCCGCTGGACGTCCCGCCCGGGGCCCCGCTGCGCAGCCGCTTCGAGGACCTCCACCTGCTCGACTGGACCGACCCCGGGCAGGGCGCCGCCGTCGCGGCCGTCAGCACCGCCCCGCCGCGGATCGTGGAGCTGCTCCCGGCGGGCTGAGCCGAGCCGAGCCGAGCCGAGCCGAGGGCACCCGAGCGCGGGGCCGGCGGATAAGCGGTGTTAGCGTGCCTGGTCGTGGGCACGCCGAGCGCGCACGCCCGCCGACCCCCAGCTGCCCACCGGATCCAAAGGGTGCCCCGCCATGGCCAAGTTCCTGCTGAGCCTGCACGTCCTCGCGTCGGTCCTGTTCATAGGCCCGGTCGCGGTGGCCGTCAGCATGTTCCCGCGCCGGGCGAAGGCCGCCCTGGCCGGCGGGCCGGAGCAGGCCTCGGACGCGGGCGTGCTGCGCGTCCTGCACCGGATCACCCAGGTCTACGCGCTGCTCGGCGTCGCGGTGCCGGTGCTGGGCATCGGCCTGGCCCAGGTGATGGACGTGATCAGCCAGTCCTGGCTGATCGTGTCGATGGTGCTCACCGCGGTCGCCGCGCTCTCCCTGCTGCTCTTCGTGCTGCCCGGCCAGCAGGCCGCCGTGGACGCGCTCGCCCTCGACCCGGAGGACGAGCAGCGCGCCAAGGCCGTCAGCGGCCTGCGGCTGCTGCCGATGACCGCCGGGGTGTTCAACCTGCTGTGGGCCGTGGTCGTGGTGCTGATGGTGATCCGCCCGGGCTCGACCACCGGCGCCTGACCCCTCGGCGCCCTCCCGCACACCGGGCCGGTTCGAGTACCGTCCTTGCCCATGACGATCATGGCGGGCATGGGCAGCCCCACCGGGACCGGCGTCGGCCCGCTGATCCGCGCCTGGCGGGAGCGCCGGCAGCTCAGCCAGCTGCAACTGGCGCTGCGGGCGGACTCCTCGGCCCGGCACCTCAGCTTCGTCGAGAACGGCCGCGCCCGGCCGGGCCGGGACCTGCTGCTGCGGCTGGTCGAACAGCTGGACGTCCCGGTGCGCGAGCGCAACTCCCTGCTGCTGGCGGCGGGTTACGCCCCGCACTACCCCGAGACACCGCTGGACGACCCGTCCATGGACGCGCTGCGCGGCGGCCTCGAACGGCTGCTCGCCGCGCACGACCCGTACCCGGCGGTGGTCGTCGACGCGACGTTCCAGGTGCTCGCGGCCAACCGCTCGCTCACCCTGTTGCTGGACGGCGTCGCCCCGCAGTTGGTCCAACCGCCGTTCAACGCCGTCCGGGTCGCCCTGCACCCGGACGGGCTGGCACGCCACGTCGTCAACCTCCGGCAGTGGCGGCGGCACCTGCTGGCGCGGCTGGAACACCGGCTGGAACAGGGGATCCGCACGGAGCCGCTGCGGCAGCTGTACGAGGAGGTCCGCGGCTACCCCGAACCGGAGGAGGACCCGACCTCCGAGGCCGCCGAGGAGGGCCACCCCTTCGCGCTGCCGCTGCGGGTCCGGTACGACGGACGGGTGCTCTCCTTCCTGTCCACCATCGCCACCTTCAACACGCCGCTGGACGTCACCGTCTCCGAACTGGCCATGGAGACCTTCCTGCCCGCCGACCGGGAGACCGCCCGCTACCTCCAGTCCCTGGTGGACCGGGCGGAGGGCGAGGGTTAGGGGCTGTCCCTATGGGCGCCGGGGCAGGGCGGTGAGCTGGACGACTGCGAACAGCACCACCACGGCGGCCTGCAGCGGGATCCAGACCGTGGCCGCGGTGCTGGACTCCGGCCGGACGGCCAGCGTGACCAGGCTGAGCACCGCCCAGGCGAGGTTGAGGCCGGCCACCGTCAGCACGGCGGGGCGCGGCGGGCGTCGACGGGCGGCCAGCGCGGCGAGTGCGAGGGCATAGCCGGTGAGGAAGAGTCCGAGGCCGGACAGGAGGGCCTGCCGGGCGCCGAACAGTTCGCCGAGCGGACCGGAGAAGGCCAGGTAGAGCAGGCCGTTGCCGCCGGTGACCACGGCGTCCAGAGCGAGGACGCCCCGGGCCGTCCGCGGCGAGGCGGCCGGCCCGGGACCGGCGGGGGCGGGCGCGGCGGTATCGGCGGGCGCGAGGGCGGGGGTGTCCGCGGGGCTGTTCGTCGGGGTGCTCGGTGGGGTCCTCCGTGGGGTGCTCGGTGGGGTCCTCCGCGGAGTGCTCGACGGGCTGTTCGATGGGGTGTTCGCGGGCATGACGGGCCGCCTTCCGAGCGGGGCTGGAGTTCCGGGGCCCCAGGGCCTGACCGGGTGCCTCCACCCTGCCGGGGCGGACCGCGCGCGTCGATTACCTCGCAGGTAAGGGCGGTCGGCGGACGGGCTCGGCGCTCACCGGCGGCGCGGCGGCCGGTGGAGCGGCACGCCGGCCCGCTTCACCGCGCGGGCGGTGATCGTGGTCTCGGCGCGGGTGACCCCGAGCGGGCCGAGGGCGTCGGTGAGGAAGCGGTAGAGGCCGCCGTGGTCCGGGCAGAACAGCGTGGCCAGCAGGTTGGTCGGGCCGCTGGTGGCGAAGACGCCGTGCACCTGCGGGTGGCGGGCCAACTCGGCGCCGACCTCGGCGAGTCGGCCGGGCGGGACGTCCAGCCACAGGTTGGCGTCCACGGCCATGCCGAGCAGCCGGGGGTCCACGGTGGCGTGGGTACGCAGCAGCCCGAGCCCGTCCAGCCGGTGCAGCCGCCGCCGTACGGTCGACTCGGGCGCGCCGACCGCCCCGGCCAGCACCGCGTGGGACTGCCGGGCGTCCTCCCCCAGCTGCTCCAGCAGGGCGTGGTCGAGCGCGTCCAGCGACGGGGGCGAGACGGGACGCGGGGCGAGCGGCCGGGCGAGCGCGGCGGCCTCCTGGTCGGTCAGCCACCCGGCCCGCCACTGCCCGGCGTCCGCGAAGGCGTGCAGCACCGCGTGGGTGGTGGTCTCGACGACGGCGCCGGTCGCGGGCAGCTGCCCGTACAGCAGGCGGTCGCGGCCGCCGGCGTCGCTCAGCATCACGGCGCCGACCTCGTGACCGCCGAGCATCACGTCGACGAACGGAACGTCGGGGCGGTCGGCGAGCGCCTGCGCGATGGCGTCCACCCGGCCGCGCAGCACCCGGACCCGCAGCAGCAGCGCGCCCACCGCGGCGTCCTCGACCTCGGGCATCCGGACCACCCGGAGCACTCCGGTCCGACGCATCCGGCTCAGTCGGCGGGTGACCGTCCGGGCGGAGACCCCCAGCACCTCGGCGATCCGGCCGGGCTCGGCCCGTCCGTCCACCTGGAGGGCGCAGACCAGACGGCGGTCCAGGGCGTCCAGCACGGTGTCCGGATCGGTCGTTTCGAGGTCCATGGCTGTCCGATCTCCGTCGTCTGCTGCCGATCGAGCGTCCTGTTCGGCAGCAATGACGGTACTCCTTGTCCTGTCCGGCCGGAACGAGCCGGACAGGACAAGGAACCGGGCACGGGACCGGGTACGGAACCGACGACGCGACCGAAGATCAATCGAGGAGCAGGGCATGGACGAGCAGGTCAAGGAACTGTGGACGCTGGCGGAGGCCGTGGAGGCGGCGGTGCGCGAGGTCGGTGCCGAGCTGGTTGCGGCCCGGCCGACCGAGCCGACCCCGGGGCGGACGGTCGAGGAGGCGATGGCGCGGTTCGCCGAGCTGGACGGCCCGGCCGCCGCCGGGCTGCGCGAGCGGCTGACCGCGCTGCGCCCGCAGGCCGGGTGGCTGCCGGAGGAACTGGACGGCTCGGTGCCCGCCGAGGGCGAGTGGTGGGTGTGCGACGCGACCGACGGCGCGGTGCAGTACCTGCTCGGGCAGCCGCACTGGGCGGTGACGGCCGCCCTGGTCCGCGACGGCGCGGCGGTGCTGGCCGTGGTGCACGCCCCGGAGCTGTTCGGCGCGGGCCGGACCTACCGGGCAGTGCTGGGCGGCGGGGCACAGCTGGACGGCCGGCCGATCGCGCCGTTGGAGCGGGAGTTGGCGGCCACCGTCGCCGCCACCAGCCAGCCGCCGCTGGTCGCCGCCGACCCGGTGGCGCTGCGCCGGGCCGGCGAGTCGCTGTCCGCGATGGCCGGCGCGGTGCTCGCGGTGCGCAACCTCGGCCCGACCGCGCTGCAGGTGGCCCAGGTCGGCTCCGGGCACCTGGCGCTGTTCTGGCAGTACGGGCAGGACGCGGGCAACCTGCTGCCCGGCGCCCTGGTGGCGAGCGAGGCGGGCGCGACGGTGACGGACGCCGCCGGGGCGGCCTGGACGGCCGACTCGGACGGCTTCCTCACCGCCGCGCCCGGGCTGCACGCCGACGCGGCGGCGGTGCTGCGCGTCGTCGGGTGAGGCCTCAAAGTGGGGCCTCAAGTGGGGCCTCAGGAAAGGCCCTTGGGTGAGGTCACGAGTGCGGCCTCAGCTGAGACCGAACAGCGCGGCCGCGTTGTCGTGGCAGACCGCCCGCAGCCACTCCTCCCCCAGCCCCAGCCCGACCAGCGCCTCCAGCTGGTGGACGTACCGGTACGGGATGTTGGGGAAGTCGCTGCCCAGCAGGACGCGCTCCTGGAGCCCGCGCAGGCGCGGCAGTTCGTCGCGCGGGAAGGGCACGTCGGCCTCGGCGAAGTCGGTGAACGCGATGGTGGTGTCCAGCCGGACGGCCGGGTGGCGCTCGGCCAGGTCCAGGAAGTCCCGGTACTCGGGCATGCCGAGGTGGGCGACCACCAGCACCAGGCCCGGATGCCGGTCCAGCACCGCGCCGATCGGACCGGGACCGGTGAACTTGCCCGGCACCGGCCCGGATCCGCAGTGGGTGACGACCGGGGTGCCGGTCTCGGTGAGCAGCCCCCAGACCTCGTCCAGCCGGGTGTCCGTCGGGTCGTAGCCGCCGACCTGGAGGTGCGCCTTGAACACCCGTGCGCCGTCCTCGATCGCCCGGGCCACGTAGCCGGCCGCCCCCGGTTCGGGGAAGAAGGTCGCGGTGTGCAGGCAGTCCGGGGTACGGGCGGCGAACTCCGCGGCCCAGGCGTTCAGCCAGCCGGCCATGCCCGGCTTGTGCGGGTACAGCATGGAGGTGAACGCCCGGACGCCGAAGTCCCGCAGCCGGCGCACGCGTTGTTCCTCGGCCTCGCGGTAGGTGATCGGCCAGGGCCGGTTCACCAGCGGGCCGGCCGCGTCGAAGTACGCCCACACCTTGTCCAGGACGTTCTTCGGCATGAAGTGGGTGTGCACGTCGATGAGTCCGGGCAGGCCCAGACCCTGCCAGAACTCCCGTACGCCTGCCGCCTCCTGGTCGCTCATGCGGTCACCGGGCGGGCGCGGTCGATGATCTCGGCGGTGTCGACGCCGGGCGGCAGGGTGCCGAAGGCCGCGCCGTGGTCGCCGCCGAGCCGGCTCGCGCAGAAGGCGTCGGCCACCGCCGGGCTGCCGTAGCGGACCAGCAGCGAGCCCTGGAAGGCCAGCGCCATCGACTCGACCAGCCGCCGGGTGCGGTACTCCAGGTCGCCCGAGTCACTGAACTGCTTGCGCAGTTCGGCGACGGCCGCGTCCAGTCGGCGGTCCGCCCCGGCGGCCGCGTCGAGTTCGCCGAGGAAGGCCTCGACCGTCTCCGGGCGCTTGGCCATGGCGCGCAGGGCGTCCAGGGCGGCGACGTTGCCGGAGCCCTCCCAGATCGACACCAGCGGCGCCTCGCGGTAGAGCCGGGGCATCCCGGACTCCTCCACGTAGCCGTTGCCGCCCAGACACTCCAGCGCCTCGGCGGAGTGCGCCGGACCGCGCTTGCACACCCAGTACTTGGCCACCGCCAGGCCCAACCGCCGTACCAGCGCCTCGGTTTCGTCCCCGGCGAGGGTGCGGTCGGTGGCGTGGGCCAGCCGCATCGCGACGGCGGTGGCGGCCTCGGACTCCACCACCAGGTCGGCGAGCACGTTGCGCATCAGCGGCTGGTCGACCAGCGCCTTGCCGAACGCCCGCCGGTGCAGGGCGTGGTGGACCGCCCGGGTGGCGCCGTAGCGCATGCCGGAGGCGGCGCCGACGGTGCAGTCGAGGCGGGTCATGTTGACCATCTCGATGATGGTCTGCACGCCGCGGCCCTCCTCGCCGACCAACCGGCCGACCGCACCGTCGTACTCCAGCTCGGCGGAGGCGTTGGACTTGTTGCCGAGCTTGTCCTTGAGCCGCATCAGGTGCAGCCGGTTGCGGCTGCCGTCCGGGAGCACGCGCGGCAGCACGAAGCAGCTCAGCCCGCCGGGGGCCTGGGCGAGGGTCAGGAAGAGGTCGGACATCGGCGCCGAGGTGAACCACTTGTGCCCGGTGAGCCGGTAGGTGCCGTCCGGCTGCGGGACCGCCGTGGTGGTGTTGGTTCGGACGTCCGAGCCGCCCTGCTTCTCGGTCATCGACATGCCGGCGATCAGCCCGCGCTTGGTGCGCGGCTCGCGCAGCCCGTAGTCGTACTCGGTCGCGGCCAGCAGCGGCTCCAACTCGGCGGCCAGGGCGGGACTCTGGCGCAGGGCCGGGACGGCGGCGTAGGTCATCGAGATCGGGCAGGTGTGGCCGGCCTCGACCTGGCCCCAGACGAAGAACTTGGCGGCGCGGGCGGAGTGGGCGCCGGGCCGGTCGTCCCGCCAGGGCGCGGCGTGCAGGCCGTACGAGACGGCGGTGCGCATCAGCTCGTGCCAGTACGGGTGGAACTCGACCTCGTCGATCCGGTGGCCGAAGCGGTCGTGGGTGCGCAGCACGGGCGGGTTCTCGTTGGCCAGCCGGCCCCACTCGGCGGCCCGTTCGGAGCCCGCCAGGCGGCCGAGCTCGCGCAGCTCGGGCTCGGCCCAGCCGGCGCCGGCCCGGTGCAGGGCGGCGAGCAGGGTCGGATCGGCGGCGGTGTCGTGTCCGTACGGCAGGGGCACCTGGTTGGTGACCTCATGCGTCGCTGTCATCGCGTCCTCCCAGGGCACGCAGGGTGAAGGAGACCAGGGCGGGGACCACCTCGGTGGTGGCCCGCTGTGCAGTGGCGGCCCGCTGTGCATCGGCGGGCCGGGGCTCGGCGGGCTGAGACTCGGCGGGCTGAGACTCGGCGGGCCCGGGCCCGGGCTCGGAGGGCTCGGCTGCGAGCGGGCCGGCCAGGGCCTCGCCGACCGCGCCGACCAGGGCGGCGGCGGTCAGCACCGGGTCCTGCTCGGGGAGTTCGCCGGCCGCCACGGCGGCGGCGATCTCGGTGGCGATCACGTCCCGGAACGCCCGCCGGAACACCAGCCGCTCGGCGTCCACCACCGCGTCGGCGGGCTCCACCAGCAGCGCGTACGCCAGCCGGGGGGCGCGCAGGGCGCGGGCGGCGAAGGTCTCGACCACGGCGGCGATCCGCCGCCGCGGGGTGTCCCGGAGCGCCACGGCGGCGTTGACCGCGGCCATCTCGCGGGTGACCACCCGGCGGAACAGCTGCACCGACAGCTCGGCCTTGTTGGCGAAGTGCTGGTAGAGGCTGCCGGTGGCGATCCCGGCGCGGTCCGCCACGGCGGCCATGGTGCAGCCGCCGTAGCCGCGCTCGGCGAGCAGGCCGACCGCCGACTGCAGCACCGCCTCGCGCTGGGCGTCCAGTCGGGCTTGGACGGCGGGGGTGCGTCGATAGGCCATGGAAGCATTGAAGCACCGATTCACTGCTTCGGGGAGGGGGCGGGCGAGCAGAGCACAGGCGGAACGACGGGAGGCCGCCCCCACGTGGGGCGGCCTCCCGGTACTGCTCCGAGAGCTACGCGCTGCAGCGGGCGGCGCTACAGCGGGCGGCGCTCCTGCTCCAGCCGCTGGCCCTCGACGTCCAGCGGACCGAACGGCGCACCCGACTGCGGCGACCGGGCGAGCGAGCGGGCGGCGTCCTGGTCACCCAGACCGGCCCACTCCAGCACCTTGGCGGTCGCCTCCGCCGACTGGTCGGCCGGCAGCTTGCCGATGTTGGAGCCGTGGTTGCCGCCGGGCACGACGTAGACGTAGCTGTCGTCGCTGCCCCAGCCCAGGTGGAACGGCTTGGCGCCCCACGGGTCGTTGCCGCCGTAGACGAACATGATCCGCTCGCCCTCGTGCTTCACCCAGCGGTCGATGTCGGGCATCGCGTACGGGTTGAAGACGGTCGGGATCTCCTTCGGCACGTAGGAGCGGGCCCCGTAGAGCTCCTTGTAGTCGTAGTGCAGCTGGTCCTTCAGGTACGAGACGTCGAAGAACGGCGCACCCAGCTCGGTGGCGGCCTGGTAGTAGTACGCGGTGTACTTCGCCAGCGACTGGTCACTGTTGCCGGTGATGCCCGACTGCGCGTCGTACCAGGCGTACAGCTCGTCGTCGGTCGCGGTCGCGGCCACCGGGACCTTCGCGCAGTCCGACTCCAGGCTGTACTGCCAGAACGCCCAGACCACGTCGAGCGCGCCCGCCTCGTAGGCGCGGTCCGGGGTGCCGAGGGTGTTGAAGGTGGAACCCGCCGCCTTGTTGTCGGCGATGAAGCGGGGCTCCAGGCGGTCACGGCGCACCAGCAGCTCGCGCTGGGCGGCGTTCAGCTTGGCGCGGCACTCCGGGGTACCGACGTTGCGGAAGAACTCGGTGTACGCCGAGTAGTCGTTGACGTCGGTGTTGTTCGGCGCGACGTAGGCGATGGTGCCGGCCATGTCGTCCGGGTAGAAGCGGCGGTAGAAGGTCGACGACATGCCGCCCTTGCTGGCGCCGGTGGAGAGCCACTCCTGCTGGTAGATCCGCTTGAGCGCGGTCACCAGCTTGTGCGAGTCGGCGGCCTGCTGGCGGATGCCCGCCTTGGACCAGTCGGCCGGCTCGGGGCGGGAGGGGGTGAAGTACCGGTACTCGATGGAGATCTGGTTGCCGTCCACCAGCCGGGTCGGCTCGGTGCGGGACGGGCTGGTGCCCAGGGTGTAGCCGTTGGTGTAGAACACGGTCGGCCGGTCGTAGCCGCGGTGCAGCACGCTGAACCGCTGCTGGAAGGTGCCCAGCCAGGGGCGGAAGTGGTCGATCGGCTGGGTGTAGGTGGCCAGGAAGTAGCGGTGGCCGGTGGTGGTGGGCTTCTCCTCGGTGATCGTCACGCCGGGGATCGCCGCCAGGCGGTCCTTGATGTCGGCGGTCGGGTCGTCGGCGGGGCTCCGGCCGTGCGCCGCCCCGGAGGCCTCGGCGCCCTGGCCGGCGTCGGCCGAGGCCGGGGCGGCCAGGCCGCCGATCGCGAACATCGGTATCAGCAGGACGGACACCAACAGCCTCTTCAGCTTGGTGGTCATCAACTCTCCATCTGGTCAACGGACATGACAGCTACCTCGTCGGAACTACTCTGCGGTGCGGGTGGTGCGGCGGCCGCCCGGTGGACGGCCGAATGGGCCACCCGCCTGATCGCGGGTGGCCCATCGGGGAAAGGTGCTGGTCAGGGGGTTTCGCCTCGGTTCCGTCGACGGCCCGGGTGGTTGCTCGGATCACCGCCCGGGTGGCCCGGCCGGGTGGCCTGCCCGGGTGGCCCGCCCGCCGAGGGGGGTGCGGTGCGGGGGGCCGGGGCCCGGGCCCGGGCGGCTTACGAGGATGGTTGACGGGGGTGGTCTACGAGGTGGTCTACGGGCGGGCCAGGGTGCAGCCCGAGAGCGTGAGGTCGAGGGTGTTCCCGGCGGAGAAACAGGCCGGAATGATGTAGGTCTCCTGGGCGTAGCCGATGCCCTGGTGGACCGTCACCGCGCCGGACTGGTCGACCTCGCACGGGTTGTTGATCGTGCAGGACTCGCCGTTCTCGTTGATCGTGTTGTTGACGGCGACGACCTGACCGGTACCGGCGTCGACCACCGGCGAGCCGGAGGTGCCGCCGATCACGTCGCAGCCCGAGGTGTAGCGGACCGAGTCGTTCCAGGTCCAGCCCGCCTCCTTGAGCCGGTAGGCGAAGCCGTCGACCGAGCAGGAGTAGATCCGCTTCCAGTAGCCGGAGACCACCCGGATGTCGGCGCCCTGCACCGGGTGGTCGGCGGAGACCGTCAGCGGGGAGATCCCGGTCTGCGCCTGGATCGCGTCGTAGCTGGAGTCGAGCTGGTAGATCGTCACGTCGGTGCCGGTCATCGCGCTGTAGACCACCTTGGTGGCGTTCAGCGTGCCGACCTCATTGGCGGAGCCGTCGAGCAGGGTGAAGGTCCGGCTGGACGGCTGGTCGACGATCACCTGGCCCGGGCCCGGCAGCCCGGTCTCCAGGCAGTGGCCGTTGGTGAGCACCAGCCCGGGGTCGCTGCCGACCGAGCCGGGCATCCGGACCAGCGAACCGGAGCAGTTGCTCAGCGCCACGGTGCCGCTGAAGTCGACGGCGTCGAGGGCCCTGGCGGCCGTGGCGGCGTGCGCGCCCGTGGCCCGGCTGGTGACGTGTGTGGGGGTGGCCTGAGCCGGGGCGACTCCGGTCAGCGCGGTGGCTCCGGCGACCAGGATCGAGGCGAGCAAGCCTATGAGTGGCTTCTTCATGAGAGACCTCGCGGTGTGGGGTCCCCCAAAATTGGCGTGAACATGACGCCATGTCAAGGGGGCCACCGCACCGACCGGCCCACCGGCACACTAGGGCAAGCGGCCCACCGCCGTCAGGACTTCAGGCCGACCGGCACGCTCAACTCCCTTGCCAATGACGCCGACCAAGGCTGATCAGGCGCAGCTGCAGCCGGGCGGTGGCGGCGATCCGCTGCTCGCGGGCGGGATCCGACTCCTGGGCCTCCAGGAAGGCGGAGGCCGTCGACACCATGTGGTCGACGTACAGCTCGGCGAGCATCCGCAGATCCTGCGCACTCCAGTCCTTCGAGACCGGCTGGAGCGCCAGGGCGGAGCCGACCTCGGCGGCGAAGCGGCCCAGCTCGGCGTCGATCGCCTCGCGTACCTGCCGGACCCCGCCGTGCCGCTCGCGCGACAGGAAGCGCACGTGCGGCTGGTGCTCGCGGACGTGCCGCTGGATCACGTCCACCGCACGGTCGATCAGCTCCTCCGCGCCGCCGGCCTCGGTGAGCACCGAGCGGATCATGACGTGCAGGCTCGCCAGCGACTCCTCGACCAGGGCGACGCCGAGCGCGGCGAGGTCGGGGAAGTGCCGGTAGAAGGCGGCCGGGGACAGCCCCGCCTCCCGGGTGACCTCGCGGACGCCCAGGCTCGCCAGGTTCTGATCGGCCAGCAGGTGCAGCCCGGCGTCCAACAAGGCCCGGCGGCTCTGCTGCTTCTGGGCCTGTCTGACCCCCACGGTGTGATTCACGCCATTCAGTAAACAGTCGTTTGCCGAACTTGGCCAGCCGGGCGTACAGTGAGGCTCGAAGTCAGTGAACACTTGTCAACCGAAACTCGGCGCAGCAGCCGCCGAGCCCGGCACCGCAGCCGAAGGAGCCAGCCGTGATCCTGTTCTCCGCACTGGTCGCCATGGGAGTCCTGATCGGCACCGCCGCCCACCTCCCCCTCCCGGTGTTCCTCGCCGCCTCCGCCGCCATTACCGCCTGGCTGCTCGCCTTCGGCGCCCGCGAGGGCATCGCCCGCCTGCGGCACCGCTGAACCCCTCGCACCGTCCACTCCCGCTGAGAGGACCACCACCGCCATGAGCACCATCACCGGCCGTACCGCCACCAGCCGCACCGTCTCCGGCCGGGCCGCCACCGACCGGGCCGCCGACGCGCGTCAGGGCACCGCCGAGGCCGACAACCTGGCCGTCGCCTCCTTCCTGCTCGGCCTTCCGGGCCTGCTGCTCTTCAACCTCGTGCTGGGCCCGATCGCCGTCACCCTCGCCACGCTGGCCCTGGTCCGCGGCACCAGCCGCCGCGGCCGCGCCTTCCTCGGCCTGGCCCTCGGCATCGCCTCGCTGACGATCCTCGCCGTCACCACCGCCACCTCCCACGGCGTGCTCATCGACCTCGGCTCCTGATCGGACCTCAACTCCCTTCCGGATCCAGCGGCTCCGCGGCCCCGCACGCCGATCAACTGCTCAGGCCCGCCCTGTCCAAGATCCCCGCCCGCCACGTAGGGTGGCTGCATCGGCCGGGTGACCACAGGGGGCAGGAGTGAGTACCGAGATCCGCAGCGGCGCACAGCCGAGGCCCATCGAGGCGGGTGGGGGCGGGCGACTGCTCGCAGTGAGCGATCTGCACATCTCCTACCAGGAGAACCGCGACCTGGTGGAGAAGCTCCAGCCCACCCACCCCGACGACTGGCTGCTCGTCGCCGGTGACGTCGCCGAACTCACCACCAGCATCGAGTGGGCGCTCGGCCTGCTCGCCGACCGCTTCGCCCGCGTGGTGTGGGCGCCCGGCAACCACGAGCTGTGGACCCACCCCGAGGACCCGGTCCAGCTCCGCGGCGTGGCCCGCTACAACCACCTGGTGGAACTGTGCCGCGCCCTCGGCGTCGTCACCCCCGAGGACCCGTACCCGCTCTGGCACGGCGCCGGCGGCCCTGTCCGGATCGCCCCCCTCTTCCTCCTGTACGACTACACCTTCCGCGCCCCGGGGACGACCACCAAGGAGGAGTCCCTGGCGGCCGCGTACGAGAGCGGCATCGTCTGCGCGGACGAGCGGATGCTCCACCCGGACCCGTTCCCGGACCGCGACTCCTGGTGCCGCGAGCGCGTCCGGCTGACCGAGCAGCGGCTCGCGGCCTGTGACCCGGACGTCCCGCTCGTCCTGGTCAACCACTACCCGCTGGTCCGCCACCCCACCGAGGTCCTCTGGTACCCCGAGTTCGCCCAGTGGTGCGGCACCGAGCTGACCGCCGACTGGCACCGCCGCTTCAACACCGCGGCGATGATCTACGGGCACCTGCACATCCCGCGCAAGACCGCCTACGACGGCGTCCCGTTCCAGGAGGTCTCGCTCGGCTACCCGCGCGAGTGGCGCAAGCGCGGGCTGCCGGACCCGCTGCTGCGGGAGGTGTTCCCGCAGGTCACGGTGGGCTGAGCCAGGTGACCCCGGCCGGGTGGGAGGCCCTCGTCGACGAGTCGGGTCGATCACCCAGCGGCGCGGGCCGGAGCCC